>CAYGFL010000030.1:0-2651 GCA_964349165.1 uncultured Candidatus Saccharibacteria bacterium | reverse complement strand
TGCACCGGCTACCTTCAGGTTATGAGCCTGACGAGCAACTGTTACTCTTCTCCGCTATTGGTACATATAATAACATCTAGCGCGAAATTATGCAATAGCGCTTTTACCCCCCTATATGGTAAAACTCCTCAAAAACTTGCCGATACAACGTTATCACCCTCTTAACTTCGAGTTGATTGATATCGAATTCTGATCCATCATGAGCTATCCTATTTCGTACCAAGTGTGCTTCCCAAGCCTGATCTCTCGTCTTGAAGTCTCCCTTTGTAGTCCTTTTCAATTTTTCTCCCAGTGACTCACCTCTATATCCAAGTTTGGTCACAAGATTATCCAGAAGAATATCTGCATCAATGATAGCTTGTTTCCAGTCATTTGGATTTTGAGAATCAGCGTGCTCGACTATCTGTCTCCACCTATCTGCCAATTCCCTATCTACTTTGTTTTCTACATCAATATATGCCGGTTCGATAGGAGTATTGAATCTTTCATCTTCTATATTTCTGATTCTTTTTAATCCTTCGACAACTATCACGATAGCAATCAGAAGAAATAAAGAAAGAGGAATAGATATAGTGACTAAAAATCCCACAAGAGACTTTACTATTTCGACAATCTCACCATTATGATTGGTGAAAAAGTTGCCTATCTGGTCGAAATAGTGTGGGATGTCGATCCCTGGCGCAGACACAACTCCTTGTATTTCTGTTTCCATATATTTTTAAGATGCTTCTCCTAAGAAATCCTTACCTACTTCAAAAAGTGTCTTCTCATCTCCATGACGCGCCATGATCTGGAGTCCTAAGGGAAGCTTGCCGGAGAAACCTGAAGGGACGGACATTGCTGGCATTCCTGTAAGATTCGCTGTAACAGTAAAAATATCTTCTAGGTACATCGTCACAGGATCTGAAATTTTCTCACCAATCTTAAAAGCCGGAGCAGGAGTGGTTGGTGTAAGTATTATATCAACCTTTTCATAAGCTTTCAAAAAGTCTTCTGTGATGATACGGCGTACAGCATTGGCGCGATTGTAATATGCATCGTAGTAACCAGAAGAAAGGACGTATGTACCGAGAAGGATTCTTCTACGCACTTCTCTACCGAAACCCTCTCCTCTCGTCACAAAATAGTCATCGATACCATCTTTACCTTCTTTATGAAGTCCATACTTAACTCCATCGAAACGAGACATATTAGAAGATACTTCTGCTGGCATGATGACATAATAGACTGGTAGTGAATATGAAATATTTGGTAGTTCAATTTCTTTTATTTCATAGCCCTGACCTTTCAACTTTTCTACAGAAGAATTAAAATTTTCCAATACATCTTGGTCAATACCCTTTGTAAGAAAATGTCTAGGTATACCGATAATAGGTTTCTTTTTTCCTATTCTTTCAGGCTTATATGTATCATCGTATATAGTAGTTCCATCTTTAGAATCCTGTCCTTTAATTGAATTAAAAATCATCTCCATATCTCCCACCGTCTTTCCAAATGGACCAATCTGATCTAGAGAAGAACCCATAGCCATGACACCATACCTAGAGACTGCTCCATAAGTAGGCTTGAGTCCAACTAGACCACAGAAGCTCGCTGGCTGACGTATGGATCCTCCAGTGTCTGATCCTAGGGCACAGAGCGCACCATCCATAGCCACAGCGGCCGCAGAACCGCCAGAAGATCCTCCTGCAACACGAGATGTGTCATGAGGATTTCTGGTAACACCAAATGCAGAGTTCTCCGTCGATCCTCCCATGGCGAACTCATCCATGTTTGTACGGCCAAGGAAAATTGCACCTTCTTTTTTTAATTTTTTGATTACAGTAGCATCGTACGTTGCATGATATCCTTCAAGAATTTTAGAAGCAGAGCTTGCCTTTTTACCATTTATTAGAATATTGTCTTTTATAGCAAAAGGGATGCCTGTGAGAGTCGTGCTTTTACCTGATTTTATAATTTCATCTGCTTTTTCAGCTTGTTCCAATACATCATCATAGATTTCTAAATAGGCATTGATTTCTTTATTTTTTTCATTGATCACATCTAGATACGCGGTAGCTAGCTCAACAGCAGTAAAATCGCCTGCGAGTAAGGCTTTGTGAGCTTTTTCTATATTTAAAGTCTTCAGATCGATGTGGGCCATCGGTAGGGCTAACTATATCATAAATAAATATGGAAAAAAATATTTAAAATAAAAACCGGGCTCACGTGTGGTGAGCCCTAGTTCAGCGATTTGACCTGTGAATCGCAAAGGTTGTTGCTTCATTTGCCTATTTCAATCCATAGGCGGTAGGAGAGAAAGATGAATCCAACGAGCCCGATGAGACCCAGGAGAATGGGGTGGTGTGACGACCACTCCGAGAGACGATCAATCCCTCTCTCCATTGAGTTGCATATGGCATGTGTAGAAACATTTCCCCTCCTACTCTTTGCAGATTTGGAAGGATACATATTCGTACATAGATTACCATAAATGCATCTGTAAGTCAATAGTACGACATCACTCCTCAATTTAGTCAAATGACCACGAAAAAACCGCCTGTTACAGCGGTATTTTCATACAGAATTCTTATACATACTTTTCAGTACTGTTCTATATTTTGTTCCGTTCATTCGGTCAGTATCTCTATAGAGGATACCGACCTGTGTCC
>CAYGFL010000029.1:0-2857 GCA_964349165.1 uncultured Candidatus Saccharibacteria bacterium | reverse complement strand
CCGCCAAGCTCTGCCGCGAGTTTCGAAACGTCATATGTTTTAGAATCGGAAGAACGGAAACTTACTTTGACTTCACCTGCTGGTACTTCTACGACACATGCTACTATTTTCCAATCCGGCACAGTACGAAGAAATGAAGATATCCGACTTATCTGTATGTCCTCTTCAACCAACCCCCTATCTTCTATGACCGAATATGGAACCGATGATATAGCTAGCACTCCACCATGATGAATGGAGATGGACTCTAGGGCAGCAGCTTGGAATTTCAGAAATCCTGGAGTTGTACAATTTTCCATTTTAGAAATAAGAGATGGAATATCGTCTATGTACTTAGCCAATTCTCCAGCCACTCTAAATGTCTCTGGATTTATGCCTTCATATTTGAAACCACCAGTATCAGTGTATGTGCCTATAAAAAGATTTGAGGCAATATTAGAATCCAATTTTATATTCCAACTCTTAAATAGATCAAAAAGTATGAGACAGTTTGCTGGATACGATGGATCGATAAGATTAATAGAACCACAGCCAGTATTTGTACGGTGATGGTCTATATTTACAACAATTAGGGAAGGTGGAAATACAACTTCCTTAATGCGAGAAACACCAGTTATTGACGAATCCAAGACTATGAACAAATCGAATTCTTTTATATCTATTTCAAAAAAGTTTTTTGGAATAATATCTAGAGCCCCAGGAAAATGCATGAAAGCCTGTGGAATCTCTGAATCCCCTCTTATAACTGTGACTTTTTTTCCTAGGGATTCCAGGGCGAACTTCATAGCCAGGGCCGAACCCACACTGTCTGGATCTGGAGAAGGGTGGCAATGCAAAAGAATAGATTGCGCCTTCTTTATTTCATTTAAAATCTCTTCACTCGATGACATAATGCCATTATAGCATTATGAACGAAAAAATCTTACAGGTGACATTGAGACAATAAAATTCCCCACAAAATATAGCGGGGTTCTGAGTTTGAATGCGGATCTGACTAAAACCATAAAACAAGAAACTATAGTAAAGAATACTAGAGCCTGCACAATAATTCTAGAATGCATGAGTGATGTGTAGACATATGACAATCGACCACTCCACTCTCCATGCGCCATAATATTGTGGGTAACATCCCCAATAGATACTAGGACACAAGAGATCGTGACAAAAAGTATTGCCATACAAGCACTGGATAAAGGTGATGCCATGAATGCACGTATAGAACGTACAGTTCTGACACGACTCATAAGATAAGATCTACGATCTATCTCTAGTGTGGTTTTAAATTCTTTAAACATCGTGGTCATTGGTATTATATCTTATATTTAGCAATTTTAATTTATCTTTGGCACGTGAGATGCGTGTCCTAACTACTCCATATGAGACACCTTCTATATCTGCTATCTCTTTTTCAGATTTATGATCGAAGATGTAAAGCTCGAGTGTACGCTTTAGTAAAGATGGTAATTTCGATATAAGGGAAAGTAGGTAATCTTTATCAACACCATATTCACGTAGTTCCTTTACAGAAAAATCTTCTATCTCATCTGTAACTTCAGAACTTAGGGTGAAAGTCGCTCTCTTTTTATTCTTGGAATATATGGTGTAGCAGACACGGACAAGTATGGCATATGCCCATGAAGAAAACTTTATACCAGGCTTCTTGGCATACTTCGGAGCATGTATGTACATCCTTACGAAAGTCTCTTGCACCGCGTCTTCGGCGTCTTCGATACCCACTATCCTCCTCGCAGCACTGCGAAAAGCGTCTTCATAACGCTCTACAAGTACATCGAAAGCATCTGGTTCTGTGAGAGATCTAGTGAGAACGACTTCGTCTGGCAAAGTCTTGTAGTGTGGCAGATTGTTAACTGATACTTTATCCATACATCTATTATAACCCATGAAGTAGGTTAAATGTTACAAGTGGGAGCCGTTGATCGGGATTGAACCGATGACCTCGTCATTACCAATGACGTGCTCTACCAACTGAGCTACAACGGCACAGGTTTAAGAATAGACTATTTATGTGATTAATTCAATTAATTCTTCGGCAATGTAACCACCACTGTCGTGCCTTTATTTAATTCTGAAGTTATAGAGATACTTCCTCCATGAAGTTCTATCATTTTCTTTGAGGTATAGAGACCGACGCCACTTTCATCTGGTTCTACCATTACCGCATTTTTACCTCTATGTAGTCTATCGAAAGCATAAGGAAGATCTTCTGGAGAAATACCTATACCAGTATCTTTTACCTCAAGAATTGCATTCTGTTGATCTTCTGTGATGGTTATAGTTACATTTCCTTGAGGAGAATATTTTATAGCGTTATCGACTATATTGACAAGGGCGGCTTTGAGCTTATTTTTATCAGCTTTTATCAGTAGAGATTCTGGGCATATGAAATTGAGCTTTATACCCTTCTTGAGTGTTATGAAATTGAGCTCTGCGATGATCGTGCGTACTATCCCTACCAGGTCTACACTTTCTGGTGCCAGCATCACAGTGCCCTCTCCTGCTTCTACAGTCTTTAGCATCTGATTGATAATAGATATAGAATCTTTGACCCTCTCTAGTCCAGAATCTATGAGAGATAGAGACTCTGTGGGAATATTCGGTTCGGCTCTGATCATCTCGAGAGCCCACTTCACTCCAGATAGAGGTGTGCGGAGTTGATGTTGAGCAACACTCAGAAAGTCTCTTTTTAGACGATCGAGCTCTACCAATTGCTTCAATCTTTTATCTGTTTTTTCTTTAAAATTCTTATGTACTCTATACTCGATGAGTATAGTGAAAAGTAATAGGAAGATAACTCCTACTAAAACAAAAATGCTGCCGAGTAGGAGTTTGGAAAAGC
>CAYGFL010000028.1:0-3009 GCA_964349165.1 uncultured Candidatus Saccharibacteria bacterium | reverse complement strand
GTATTTTATCTATCCTCTCCGCAATCTTTTTCATATCTTTTTCTTTCTTACCACGAGTTGTCTCTGCGGCGGTACCGAGACGTAAACCAGAGGGATCTGCTGGAGGACGAGTATCGAAAGGTATCGCATTTTTATTTACGATTATCCCTTCTTTCTCAAGTCTATCACTCGCCTCTTTTCCAGAGATTCCCTTTCCATCCATCCAAGTATCTATGAGTATGAGATGGCTATCTGTACCTCCAGATATTATTTTCCAACCTTTTTTCTTCAATTCATCTGCAAGAACTTTTGCATTCTTCTTTATCTGCTCTGCGTATTTTCTAAATGCTGGAGTAGAAGCTTCTTTCAGAGCTACTGCCACAGCAGCTATCTGATTCTCATGTGGACCACCTTGGAGTCCTGGGAATACTGCCTTGTCTATGAGCTCACCGAAGGTAAATGTTTTGCCTTTGGTATTTGTTTGAGTCTTATCTTTTCTAGAAAATATCATGGCACTCCTAGGTCCACGTAGTGTCTTGTGTACTGTCGTAGTTACAACATCTGCATATTGAAAAGGTGATGGATACGCCTTGCCTGCCACCAGCCCAGCGAAATGCGACATGTCTACCATGAGTATAGCTCCGCAAGCATCCGCTATTTCTCTGAATTTTTTAAAGTCTACTACACGTGGATATGCTGTAAAACCTGCTACGATGATCGCTGGTTTTTCTCTGACTGCGATTTCTTTTAAATTATTGTAGTCCAATACTTCAGTATCTTTATCTAGACCATATGGTACCTGTTGCCAGAACTTGCCTGTCGCAGAGACTTTGTGACCATGTGTGAGATGTCCTCCATGATCGAGAGACATTCCCATTATTTTACCTCCACTTGGAACGAGAGCCACATAGACTGCGAGGTTCGCTGGGGATCCGGAGAGTGGCTGCACATTTACATTCCAATCTTCTTTTTTAAGATTAAAAAGTTTCAGCGCGCGCTCGATAGCTAGCAACTCTATCTTGTCTACGATCTCATTACCTCCATAGTAGCGCTTGCCGGCATAGCCCTCTGCGTATTTGTTGGTAAGCTCACTTCCGAGAGCTTCGAGGACATCTTTCGACACATAGTTTTCGGATGCGATAAGGTTGATGACGCTCTTCTGACGCTTTTTCTCCGATTCTATGAGTTTTTTGATTTGTGGGTCTTTCATAACGTCATTGTATCATTTTATATAAAAGATAAAAGAAAAACGCCGTCACTTACCTAAAAGGCAAAATGAGTGGCGTTGATCGTGCAATACAGACTATGCGATACGAGCTCTGATCTCGTGGATGAAATCTTTCTTCACCTCTTCCAGTGAACGATTGGCATCGATGATGATATGAGGTACTTTTTCAAAAAAAGCCTTGTACCCTTCGCGAAGTCGCTTGTGGAAATCGATCTTGCGATCATCGAAATGATTTCCATCCGTCCCTACGGCATTTCTGGCAGAGACTCGTCTCAAACCTGTCTCAGTATCGACATCGATGTAGACATAGAGATCTGGAGTTCGAGCCAACAATCCCCGAAGAGTCCAGAAAGGTGCTTCGAGTTCTGGTGCTTCCTGACCGTGTATCTGGTATGTGAAAGAAGATGCGTCGAAACGATCTGTAATCACATGTTTACCAGATTCCAAAGTCGGAATGATGAGGTTCTGTACATGATCAAAACGCGCAGCGAACATGAGGCAGAGCATCGTGGACGCAGGTGCATCTTTTGCGAGGGGATGTTTGAGAGTCGCTTCGCGGATAACCTCCCCATAAGCTGAACCTCCAGGCTCTCTTGTTACAACGATCAGGTCGCTCAATTCTGCCTTGAGCGCTTGTATGAGAGACGACTTTCCAGATCCATCTCCTCCTTCAATGGCGATAAATAGTGGTTTTTTCATATTTGTATTCTGAATTCTAGACTAATACTATCAGAAGGTGTATAAATGACAACAGAAAAGGTATAATTGAATTATGAACATAGAACATCCCGATACAACATATTGTGACTTGCTACGAGAAATTCTCGGGCATGGCACAAAAAAGACCGATAGGACTGGTACAGGAACCATCAGTCGATTCGGTACACAGATGAGATTCAATCTCAAAGAAGGTTTCCCCCTTCTCACTACAAAAAAAATGCCGTTCAGAATGATTGCGGGTGAACTTCTCTGGTTCATCAATGGAGACACTCGCCTTCGCACACTGCTCGCGCAGAATATTCACATCTGGGATGAGTGGCCTTTTAAACATTACTTGATCGCCAACAAATTACCGATGCCGGTGGTCAACAGTGAGGATTGGAAATCCCAGATGAAGGACTTCACAGATAAGATCTTGTCCGATGATGAATTCAGCACGACATGGGGCAACCTCGGTCCTGTGTATGGAAAACAGTGGCGAGATTGGAAGACGACAACAGGAAAGTCTATCGATCAACTCAAAATCGCTGTTGAGACAATCAGAAAAAATCCTGATTCCAGACGAATCATCGTCACTGCATGGAACCCAGAAGACATAGAGGAAATGGCGAAAGCTGGACTTCCTCCATGCCACTGCCTTTTTCAATTCTTTGTTGCCAATGGTGAGTTATCCTGCCAACTCTACCAGAGGAGTTGCGACACATTCCTCGGTGTTCCATTCAACATTGCGTCGTATGCCCTACTCACGATCATGATGGCGCATGTGACTGGGTTGAAACCGGGAGAATTCATCTGGACGGGTGGAGACACTCATCTTTATCTGAACCATCTCGACCAAGTACAAGAACAACTGGCACGAGAACCTCGCCAAGTACCACAACTGAAGCTCAACACCAGTGCGACAGAACTTTGGGATTTCAAAATTGAGGATTTCGAACTCATCGGATACGACCCTCACCCAGCCATCAAAGCACCGATTGCTGTGTAGACGGAGTTAAAATCATAAAGTGCCACCGATAAGATTGTCGGTGGTATTTTTTATTTACTAGATACTTTTGTGTTAGAATGGCATTATATTATTA
>CAYGFL010000027.1:0-3918 GCA_964349165.1 uncultured Candidatus Saccharibacteria bacterium | reverse complement strand
GCCAAGGTAGCTCAGTTGGTAGAGCATTCCCCTGAAGAGGGAAGGGTCCCCAGTTCGATCCTGGGCCTTGGCACCCACGAAACAAAAAATCCCTTATTGGGATTTTTTGTTTTAATTAAATCGTCTTCACTTTCAACTTCGACTGCCTCTTTTTATCTAGTTTTGGAAGTTTTAATATCAATAGCCCATGCTTCTCTATAGCTTCAGATTCGTCTACGTCTATCTCTGATGGTAGGGTAATAGTTCGAGAAAAAGTTCCCCAATAGAGCTCTCTCGCGAAATAGTCTTCATCTCGCACAGTTTTTTCTTCTTCACGACGACCACGGATGGTGACCATGTCGCGAGTTATGGAAATATCGAGATCTTCTGGACGTACACCAGCGATCATGGTCTTGATCATGATCATCTCTGCTGTCTGGTATACATCGACAGTGAGCTCACCATCTTTTTCTTCTTCTTCGGACCACGATGCGGACTGATGAGAACCAGATTTCTTGGATTCTTTTTTATCCTCCTCTATTTCCGCAGATTCATCATCGATTCGTACTGAACCTGTGAGTCTCTCGAAGAACGATTTCTTTTCTTTTGCCATATGTTTCCTTAAAAATGTGCTATGTATAATAAAACTTTTTTTCTATTGGAACTTAGGGCGCACTACTTTGATTTCTTCAAAAAGGATTATCAAAATAACTACTGCAACCCAGACCCATCCGAAAACTTTGAGCGTACCCGTTGCTGTTCCTTGTATTATAGCTAAATTAAAAGATGTATGCAATACGATGGAGGTGATAACTCCGATGATGATAGCTAAAGTTTTCGAAAAGTATCCTCTATAGAATGCCAATCCAATCATAAATCCAATAGATGCAGATGAGACCACGTGGACAAGAGTCGCGCCGATGAAGCGTAGGTCACTCGTGATGATACTCACTGCGAACTGTCCAAGGTGAAGAGGGGATAGGATAAATAATGCATTTTCCAGAGCTGCGAAACCAAGCGCAGCAGATATACAGTAGATCATCGCATCGATAGGTTCATCCATAACATTTGTCTTGAATACTACTATGGCAACCATGAAGAATTTGATAATTTCTTCGATAGACGCCCAAGCGATGTATCGAAGTGTTGTGTCTGTTATGAGATCCATTGCCAATTTTTCTAGGAAAATAGCGAGGATCACTCCGATACAACCGGCGAAGAATGATAGAGCGATCATGCTTCTAGGTTCTGGGTGAAGATTGTCTTCTTTTAGCCAGAACCATAGCCATATGAAGGAGGGGAGTAGACCGGCGAGGAGAGCATAGATGAGAACAGTGGGATTCATAGGATAATTATAGCTTGAGAGTGACCTTTCAGGTACTCTTGACAAGAGGGGGTATAGTATGATAGGGTGCGGACAAACGGGTTCTTTGTAAATATGGAAAAAGTAGTGATTCTGGCTGTTCCAGAGTCTGTTCCTACGTACGGATAACCCACATTTCTGACAGAAAAAACAACATGAAAACGATTAAATTGTGGTGTGGTATCGTGATGCTGCTGATGTCGATGTTCTCGACACCGGCGGCGACTACGGTGACTCTTGTGCCATCCTTTGGCCCAACTACAAATGCGATGGAGTTCTATCTCGCCTATATCAAAAAGGCAGGCGACGAAGTCCGTGCGACTGGTACTTTGCCAGTCGGACCAATGACGTCGCCGACTGATCCGCGCATCTTGACCTCAATTACCTCGGCACACTTCATGAGTAGTAAGACTGTGCCGTTTTGGATGAGGTCCTTCTCAATCGTAGACCTTTTTGAAAGCCAGCAGCAATTCAATATGGCGCGTGGAGGAACAGTTACCTGGTGGATCCGTGCCGATGCTGGACCCGGTAATACGACATCCTTGTCGGAACAATCCGGGGAGTTCAGAAGCCATGAACGCGTCATCTTGAGCATGGAACCGCTCACGGTCTCATCCAATGTTTTGGGGAAACGATTCTCGAACGTTGTTGGAAAGCTCTACAGCAAATTCTACGCAATCGGCATTCGCGAGAATGGCGAAGTGATCGATTCTGGGTCTGCAGATCAAAGGGCAAGATGGATTATCTTTGCTTTACTTTGCCCCTCATTCGTTACTGAGTCTGCGGCAGACGTTCAAGGGGTCGACGACTACCTTGATGCGAGCCAGACACCATGGACTGTGAGCATCACTGTTTCGGTGGCTGGAGTCGAGGTCAAGATGATGATCTTGAGTCAGACTGAACCGCAGGCGCCGAAGTTGTTGAAGCATATTGCTGATGGACACTTCTTTGTGTCTATCGAAGCAGGTGGAGACCCCTCTATCAGGTATCAGATTGAAGAGACCAATGAACTGAAAAAGGATGCCCCGAATCGGTGGCTTGAGATCGGTACATTGCGGTCTGGTGAGCAACTTGATGCAGGACCTATTATCACAAGTCCATTGAACAACGTTGTCATCTTCCGATACACGAAGGTCTCATCGACCTCCATGAGGGCGCGGTCGAACAGGCAAATCAAAATTCCGAAAGTCGTCCATAACGATCCCTAAGACAATCAGGGATTCAGAAAAAGATTGTGCAAAGGGCTTCTACGGAGGCCCTTTTGTTTTGTATAAATACACCCCAATACCTCTTGACATTAATCCTCACTTGTGATAGGGTTTCCAAGTTAGTGAATTAAGAGATTAATAAAATAATATTATGAAAAATACAAAAATAGCCTTTATATTAGCCGTTCTTGCTGTTGTATTCATGGCGCCATCTGTTTCTTTTGCCATTACTATACAAGGTAACGACACAAGTGCTGTAACTATCGCTATACCTGCAACACAGGGTAACGGTATTACTGCAGCAACACCTTCACCGGTGGTTGTGCCTCCAATACAAGATAATGATAATTCAAATGGAACAGTAACTGTTCCTACACGTCAAGATAATGACACCACTACCGGTACCCCCTCTACTCCAGATCCAGTGACTCCTCCAACAAGTGGTGGAAGTCCATCTAGTTCAGGAAGTTCTTCTGGTGGTGGTTCCAGAGTAATTATTCCAACAGTTTGTCAGCTAGTAGCTAGCCCACTGAAAGCTGGTGATGTTTCTCTGGAAGTTACAAAGCTTCAGACATTCCTAAAGAATACTGAAAAACTAAATGTAAATATTACTGGAACATACGATGCGCAGACTGTAGAAGCTGTAAAAGCTTTTCAGACTAAATACGCTAGTGTCGTTCTAGCTCCATGGGGTATCACAACTCCTACAGGAAATGTATACATGACTACACTAAAGAAAATCAATTCTCTAGCTTGTGGTACTGTCCTTACAATGACTCCTCTCGAACTTGCACAGATCAATGCTTACAAGAATAGAGTAGTAAATGGTACGGCTCCTATTATAACTTCTGACGAAGTCGGAACTATAGCAACACCAAGTACTTCACCTTCTACAGATACATCTGATGATACAGATACTTCAGTAGAACAAACTGCTGCAGTTGCCGAGACTCCACTCTTCTCTAAGATTTGGAATCTTATCAAGCGAGTATTCGGAAGATAATTCTTCGTTAATCTCTTGATTCAAGCGAAAGGTTCCCTCGGGCTTTGATGTCTGAGGGGCCTTTTGTTTTTGGTGATAAATGTCCTGCGAGGGCTATCATCACAGCGTTGTCACCAGTGAGACCTTGAGCGGGTAGATACAGAGGAATATGATGCCTGGAAGCCAGGCTTTCAAAAGCTTTGCGGATATGTGTATTGGCTATGACACCACCACCAACTATGAGAGTTAGACACTCGTATTCCTCGAGAGCTTTCTCGGTTTTTGTCATGATGACTTCGGTCACCGCGTCTTCGAATTCTCGCGCGATTTCTTTTTTTATATCATTATTTATTTCACCTATTTCTTTTAATTTATATAAGACAGAA
>CAYGFL010000026.1:0-4020 GCA_964349165.1 uncultured Candidatus Saccharibacteria bacterium | reverse complement strand
GTAAACATAAGCTTTCTGTAGATCTCCACGAGTTTTTATTACATATACTTCACCTTCTTTTTTTACAGATAAAATAGTGCAGTAATACTCTGGTATCTCTTGAGGAATATCGACAGAATAAAAATAATCATGCGCAAGATTTAAAATTGCCTGATCTATACAATCATAAGCATAATAATAATTCATCGCTCTATACTTTTTGCGCATCGCTTGATCGAAAAAAGATGCAGAGTCGATGGATGAGGCTGACACAAGAGCAAGTAAAATCCCCGATATGCTGATCGTGAGTACTAGCGCTATAAAGCCTTTTTTTTCTTTTAACTTTTTCATTTAATAATATGTTTTTAATATCATTTCATTATCAATCTTCAGGCTATTACCCTCTCTCTGCTTGAGATTTATCATCATATATGCAGATGAAAATATACCCACAAAAAGAAGTGAAAGTAGTGCGAGATATATAAGTGTTTCTATGAGAGTTACTCCTTTCATGGTGATTGTCTCATTACTGCTACTCCCCTGTTATCTCCGGTAGCAAAATAGAAATCCTGCGCATCGCACGACATAGCCGATGGTGAAAATCCTAGAGTCTTTTCGAATATGATTGACATATTCTCATCTCGCACTTGAAATTCTTTGTTTAGGAAATGTGTAGCGAGATATATGTATGGCGGTCTATGCACTATCCCATACACTCCACCAGGAATATCTCTGGAGAATCGCACGGTAGGCATAGAAGTTGTCGAGAAGATAAATAATTCGTGATTGCTTATATTATTGAATCCACCAGTCGTTCTCCCCAAGGAAAACTGTTCTTCAAAAAAAGAAATTATATTTCCTTCCTGCGTTTCCCAGCCAGATGGAGAAAAATTGGCGACAAGAGAGATGCTTGAAGGATTTTGCACATCCAAAATTCTCATCTGGTTTATATCTGAACCAGCGACGTATGCCAACCCGTCTCTCACATAAATATTTTTTACTAAAGTATTAGTTTCGAAACTACCGAGATATTGTGGGGATGCGGGATTCGCTACGTCTATAATATTGAACTCGTGACCCTCCCATTTTTCTGTACCTAGATATATGAGACCTTTATCATAAAATATTGCAGATGCAAAAGGCGCCGTCGATGAAGCGCGTGGCAATGGTAGTCGATAGCGAGATAGAATGATTGGTGTAGACCTATTATGTATATCTATGATCTGCAACTGGTTCGTTGTGCCAATATTCGCAGTGTAGACATATGGACCGGCAATATCTAGTGCAGATAATCCTGGACCTGTAGTTATTGAAGAAAGAATGCTCGGCACTCTCGGATCGCGCATATCTATTATAAAAAAGTCATGCGCAGAAGATGTCGGTGAGTCTGCTGTGAGATACGCTATGCCATTTCTAACTTCTATATCAGTGCTTGGATTCTCTACACCTATACCTGTGTTTATACCAGATGAATATAGTAGAAATTTAGAAAAATCCACATTAACCCTCGCCCTACAGCTGTCCTTTCCCCACGCAGTAGAATAATCTGAGGTCAGCCTATTCAATGGTTCAAAAAGTATGTCTCTCGTATCATTGCCGAATCTTCCGATATACTCTGGTGTTGATGTGGATGAATTAAATAATGCAAATGAGTTCTCTAGTTCTATGAGTTCTCTTACAGCTTGCATATGTAGACCTTGAGATGTCGTCGATAGTATTAAAATCGAAGTCAGAAAAAGAGTCATGAGAGAAAAACTCAAAAGTATTTCTGGTAAAAGAAAACCAGTATTATTTGCTAAGATGGTTCGTGATCTCATATATAGGTAGGATAATAGAAAGCGCGACAGATCCGACGATAAGCCCCATCGCTATCATGAGCACAGGTTCGATACTCGTAGATAGATGCTTGATAAAATCCTCTAGTTCTTGTTCGTACATTTTACTTATCTGTCTACACATAATGCTCAGTGAACCAGTACGTTCGCCTATAGATATCATATCCGGCACGATAGATGGAAAAAGGGTTTTGAAAGAGCGCAATGAGTCTGAAAGTGCTATTCCGCGCAAGATGTCTGTGTGGGATATCGACCATGATGAACGATATATATCCATAGGAGATGAGGGAGCGAGACGCAGTATGATAGGTGGAAGAGTCTGACCACAGTCGAGAAGTGTTTCTATGGTTCTACATTGATTGCAGATTATGTACCTCTGTATTATCGAGCCGATGAGAGGTATTCTGAGGATGATAGATTGTGCGATCATGCGGAGTCTCTTTTTTCTTTTATAAATAAAATATAAAATTGTTGTGATAATGAAAAAAGAAATTAGACCCCAGAGTCCATATTGCACCAAAAGTTCGTAGATTTTTTTGACTATCCTCGTTAGAAGAGGAAGATCTATATTCATCGTAGAAAAAAGAGGGATTATTTTTGGAAATATATACATTACGAGGAAAAGTGTCATGGCTATAGTCGCGAGGGCGATAAACATCGGATATATCATTGCTCCTACTATTTTCTTTTTTATCTCACCTCCCTTTCCCATCATCTCTCCTGCTTGATGTAAAGATAGAGCTAGTATTCCAGATGATTCTCCATAAGTGATCATGGATATTAAAATTGGATCAAATGAAATTTTCAATATAGACACACTACGCGTGAGAGAAATGCCCTTGTCTATACTTTTTTTTATATTCTCATACTCCATCTTTTGTTTTTTTGAATTTTCCATACGGATGATAATAGACAAAGATTCGGAAAGTGATATTCCTGATTCCATGAGTACCGAGCATCTCTGTGCAAATTGGATTTGTCTTTTTTTATTCATTTAAATTATTTATGAATTACTCGAGAGACTTCTTCTGTAGTCGTGATGCCCTTCTCCACTTTTTCCATACCATCTTCATACATAGTGATCATTCCCGAAGTTCTCGCGTAACGCGCGATCTCGGCGAGAGCTATGCGCGAAGTGATGTATTTTCTCAATTCTTCGTCTATAACAAGCGTCTCCCCTATTATTGTCCGACCTTTATATCCAGACATTCCACATTCCTTACACCCTATTCCTTTGCATTGTCCACAGAGCTTGCGTACCAGACGTTGTGCGATGACTAGGGAAAGTGTAGAAGCCACCAAGTATGAATCCACTCCCATATCTATGAGGCGAGGGATGGCTCCTAGTGCAGAGTTCGTATGTAGAGTCGAGAGTAATAAATGTCCAGTCAGAGAAATATTGGTAGCAATCTGAGCTGTTTCTGTATCTCTTATTTCTCCGACCATGATGATATCTGGATCTTGACGTATGATGGATCGGAGACCATTTGCAAAAGTGATACCGTGCTTTTCTCGGATCTGGATCTGTCTCACAGATGGTAGGGCGTATTCCACAGGATCTTCGAGTGTGATAATCGAAGTTTTACCTGTCGACAACATTTTTATCAAAGTATAGAGCGTCGAAGTCTTGCCAGATCCTGTAGGACCTGTCACAAGTATCATCCCCTGATGGTGTCCGATAGAATTCATAATTCTCTCTTCGTCTATCTCTGAAAATCCAAGATTCGTTAGACTCGGAACCTCTTCATTGCCAGTCAGGAGTCGCAGTACTGCATTTTCTCCATAATGTGTCGGGATGATAGATATACGCACATCACAATCGCATATTCCTTGGGAAAAATGGAACCTACCATCTTGAGGAATAAGATGGACATCTGTGCGAAGTCCACCAAGTATTTTTATCCTAGCGACTAACTCTTCATGAATGTCTATGGATAATGTATCTATATACACGAGCACACCGTCTATGCGAAAGCGTATGTTCACTCCGCCTGTCGATGGGTCCATGTGTATATCTGAAGCGTTACGAAGGAAGGCAAAAGAAATCAGAGATTCCACTAGCTCGATCGTCGATGTGATATCATGAAAAACTTTTTCATTTCCAACTATTTTATATTTATTTTCTTTTTCCATGTCCACAACATAGCAAATCGAAATGAAGAAACGATGAAGAAGTTATGAAGAAACGATAAAGATTTGCCAAAAA
>CAYGFL010000025.1:0-6166 GCA_964349165.1 uncultured Candidatus Saccharibacteria bacterium | reverse complement strand
ATGTTTACAGAGAAGCTAGGGTGAAAGTGCTCGATGACAGAATTGAAGTGATTGAAGTTAAATAATAAAAAATGTATAAGGATTTTGATGGATGGAATAATGTAAAACAAGATATTCACACGAATGGTGAACCTAAGTTTTATTGTGCTAGAGAAATATGGTGGTGTTCATTAGGTGTAAACATTGGTTTTGAACAGGAAGGGGATGGAAATAATGGGGCACGGCCTATTTTAATAATGAAGGGTTTTAGTAAATATGTATGTCTCGTAATACCCTTAACTACTTCCACAAAAATAAATGAATATCACTTTTCACTAGGTCAAGTTGATGGAAAAATTGCTTTTGCAATAATCTCGCAAATACGTCTTATAGATACAAGACGTCTGATAAATAGGATACATATTATAGATAAAAATTTATTTTACGAAATAAGAAAAGCCGTCAAAAACCTACTTTGACGACTCTTCTATTATTTTTCTCCCTCTTATGAGGGCGGGGCCGAAGCCATTTGTACTAGTAGTATATCTAAATCTAGAGGGTAAAGTCAAATACCCACACTAATTAGACATATTAATTTTTAGTGGTAATATAATTCATAGAAAGAGAAACTATGAACGAAAATCAACCATTTGCGGACTTGACCACATACCTCACACCAGAGGATTTCAAAGGTGTTGAAGTATTATCAAGTGAAGGTGAGATGGTGCAAGCCACCGTCGGACGCCAAATACCATCCTCTGAAGACAGGAAGTTGGCACAGATGATTTCGGCTGAGTGATAATCATCAGTCTTATCTGTCTACAACCCCAGCTAGGAAACTTGCTGGGGTTTCGGTATTTATATTGACAATGATCTCCTCCCCATCTCCACCCCATCCTCCATATCCTTCACCTCATACCCTCGAGCTTCAATCTCTTTTCTCAACGCATCTGCCTTTTCCCACTCTTTATTTTTTCGAGCTTCTTCACGAGCATCCGAGAGGGCTTGAACCTCTGCAGGTATTTCTTCTTTATCTTCTTTTGCAATCTCTAGTATTCCTGCGAGACCTAGTCCAAGAACTTTATCAAAATCGAGCATCAATTTACTTTTATCACTGGGCTCTACAGCAGGATCTTTTATCAATTTCCAGACTAGTGCGATTGCTTCTGGCATGTTGAAGTCATCTGTCACTATCTTTTTAAATTCAGATGCATAATCGACAGCTTCTCCAACTTCAGCATGATGATGGTGGTGATCGTCGTGGATCAAAGCGGTCGTAGAAAAATCTATGAAGGCTTCTACGAGACGGATAAAGGCGTTCTGTGCTCCACGCACAGCTTCTAGAGAAAAATTGACTTGTGAACGATAGTGCGAAGTCAGTAGCCAATATCGAAAGGCGACAGGGGATATACCGGCTTCCTCGATGTCTTTTAATTTTAGGAAATTTCCTTTTGACTTCGCCATCTTCTCGTCATTTACATTCATGAAGGCTCCGTGGATCCAATATCGCACGAATGTTTTACCTGTAGATGCTTCTGATTGGGCGATCTCATTCGTATGATGAGGAAAAAGAAGATCTATACCACCTGTGTGTATATCTATAGTTGGCCCTAGGGCGAAAGTTGCCATGGCAGAACATTCTATACTCCAGCCAGGACGACCCTTGCCGAACGTTGCATCCCAGACGGCTTCGCCATCATCTTCTGTGGCGAATTTCCATAATGCGAAATCTCTAGGATTTTCTTTTTCATATTCGTCATTTGCTATTCTCTCACGCACTTCTGCATCGAGTCTTATGTTAGCGATCTTGCCATAAGTAGGGAACATGCCGATACTGAAATATATGCCGTCTTTTGTCGGATACGCCACACCTTTTTCGAGGAGGATCGATATCATTTCTATCATCTCTTTGACATGCTCTGTGGCTCGTAGGAATCTGTGCGGTGTGAGAATATTGAGAGAATGTAGATCTGCGATAAATATGGTCTCATAATGACGAGTTAGTTCAAGCAAGGATTTCCCTTCATCACGACTTTTTTTGATAGTCTTGTCATCTATATCCGTACTATTCATAACCTGATTGACTATATATTTTTCATATTCAAAAACTCTGCGGACGATATCGTAGAGAACCATGGTGCGCAGATTACCTATGTGAGCTGTGTCATAGACAGTCGGTCCACAGTTATATATGCCAACTACGCCTTTTTTAATAGGAATAAATTCTTCTTTTTTACCAGAAAGTGTGTTGTGTATGAATACACTCATGTATTTAATATTACCATAATAGTTGTATAGATTGCGATTATTTGAGATAATGCAGTGACATGAATATTGATCTGAAAAATGGGCGCAACCAAATCATTGGTTTGGTGATTATACTGGTTGTTGTTTTCGCTCTGGGTAATTATACTGGAAAGCGTAGTATTGATTATGAAAATCCCATCACAATCCCAGGAGATATAACAGTCACAGACGAGCAATTCGATTCTTTTTGGAAAGTCTGGAGGATTCTCAGTGAAAAATACGTACTGGCAACAACTACGGATTCTCAAGAGCGTGTCTGGGGTGCCATACAGGGGCTAACAGCTTCGCAAGGGGATCCTTACACAGTCTTTTTTCCACCAGAAGAGTCAGCGCTTTTTAAAAGCGATATTTCTGGAAATTTCGAAGGTGTTGGTATGGAGATAGGAATAAAGGATGGAATACTGACAGTTGTAGCACCACTCAAGGATAGTCCTGCAGATAAAGCTGGTGTGAGAACAGGGGATAAGATAATCAAAATCGGTGAACAGAGTACTCTGGATCTTCCAGTCGATAAAGCTGTGAAGCTCATACGTGGTGCAAAGGGGACATCTGTAAAAATCACTTTTCTACCAGTAGGCGCAACACAGACCCTAGAAAGAACGATAGTAAGGGGCATCATAGATATTCCTACTATACAAACAGAGAGAAAGAGTGGTAGTTCTTCTACTAGTTCTAGTACAGAGGATAGTGACTTGGGATTGCGTAACGATGGGATTTTCGTCATAAAACTCTTCAGCTTCACAGCGCAGGCACCAGAGCTGTTCCGCAAAGCATTGCGTGAATTCATAGAATCAGGTTCACACAAGCTCATCATAGATCTCCGAGGCAATCCTGGTGGATATCTAGATGCTGCATGGGATATGGCTAGCTGGTTCCTTCCAACTGGTAAAGTCATAGTCACAGAAGACTTCGGTGGTAAAAATACAAACAAGGTATACAGGAGCAAGGGTTACGATATATTTAAAAATAGTAATCTGAAGTTAGTCATCCTAGTAGATGCTGGATCTGCGTCAGCCTCAGAGATTTTCGCTGGAGCACTACATGAGCATGGTATAGCGAAGCTTGTGGGAGTGAAAACCTTCGGCAAGGGTTCGGTTCAAGAATTGATACAGATCACTCCAGACACTTCTCTCAAGGTGACCATAGCTAGCTGGCTCACACCGAAAGACCACAATCTCTCTCATGATGGATTGAATCCAGATGTTGAGGTGAAGGTGTCACAGAAGGATATCGATACGAAAAATGACCCGCAGATGAACAAGGCAGTTGAAATTTTAAGAAAAGAACCGTAATATACCAAATATGAAAATAATTTTACTGAAAGATGTGCCGAAAGTTGGTAAGAAGTACGATGTAAAGGAAATATCAGATGGCTATGCCGCCAACATGCTCATACCTCGTGGTATGGCTATTGCCGCTACTGCTAGTGCTATGAAGAATGTCGAGATAGAAAAGTCTAAAACAGAAGGAGAAAAGAAAATGCACGAAGATCTTATATTGAAAAATCTCAATGATCTAGAAAAAAGTACAATAACTATAACAGGTAAAGCTAATGAAAAAGGTCATCTGTTCGCAGGTCTGCACAGAGAAGAGATAGCTAAAGAAATTTTCAAGCAGACTCGTCTACAATTAGATCCATCATTTATACAGCTAGAACACCCCATAAAAGAAGTGGGTGAGCATAATGTAGAAGTAAAGGGAGCGGGGAAGAGTGTAGAGTTTGTGTTAAAGATAGAGGCGGGGAACTAGATGACGTGAACGATCTTCTTTCGCATCTGTGAATTGTCGAAGTGTACCTTTCTCTTTGTACCAAACTGAACCTTACCTTCCTTGAGAGCAAAGAGTGTATGATCCTTTCCTATACCTATATTCTTGCCAGGAAGCACGTCTGTGCCCCTCTGTCTGACGATGACATTACCGATAAATGCCATATCTCCATGGTTAATCTTCACACCCAGGTACTGTGGTCCTGAATCTCTACCGTTTTTCGTTGATCCTCCTGCTTTTTTTGTTGCCATAAGTGAAAACAGTATATAAGAAGAGGCTAAAAAAAGCAACTTTTTGTCATGGGGTAGAAGAAGCCTTTACTTAGCCTATTTATCATGGTCTAAAAACCCTTATTTATCAACGTATTTTGACGATTTTCATCATTTAGACCTTGACATTACATTTCAAAGGTGATACCATTTACTACGTAATAGGGTGCGAGTGAACAACATTGTTCATAAGTACCCTGTTTTAATTTACTTATGATTGAATTTACTACAGGTGTTGTATTCCTCTTGTCATCTATGTATGGCTCTACTGGTGCTTCAACCGCTGTAGCAACAGCTGTAGACGCCAATATCCCTATGGAAAAGGTTCCGGTTATTGTTCTACAAGATCGTAAGTCAGTTGAAAAATATCTTCGTGAACAGTATGCCGATACTCCTATTCTAGTGGAGATTGCTCGATGTGAGTCTACGTTTAGTCAGTTCGATAAAAATGGTAAGGTGATCCGTGGAAGGGTAAATAGCAAAGACGTCGGAGTGATGCAAATAAATGAAAAGTATCACCTCGAAACTGCGCAGAACCTCGGACACGATCTACATACCATCGAAGGTAACGTAGCTTACGCAAAATACTTATATGAGAAGCAGGGTGCACAACCATGGAAAGCTTCAGCAGTATGTTGGAGTAAGAAGGCCTAAATAAAAAGAGTGATAACTCTAAAAGGGAACCGGATTAATTTCCGGTTTTCTTTTTGGTTGTCATTTGTTTAACAATACCACGCCGTATTGACTTTGTAAAGGATTGGTGCTATAACTATGTGTGGGTTCATAATCAAGTTATCTAGCCTACTTCTTACGGTTTGAGGAAGACAAAGTTGCCATTACTGGGTACGGCGGCAACCGAGCTAGCATTCTCCCACATCCGCAAGGGTGCAAGAAAGAATGAGTATTCTCAATTTATCGGCAATCACGTCGGTAAAGAAAGGAATATTATGTGTATCATTAAGTGGTTCATTGAAACAACAAAACAGTTAGTGCAGGCCTGCAAAGACTGGAAGTCTCGCAGGGAAATTGAAAAGTGGTACTTCGAAAATGAGGTTACTGACGAACAACTTCGTCAGGAAGCCGAGGAAAATGAGCGCGAGTATCAACGGCAGTGTAAAGAGGAAGACGCTCGCCTGAACAAACAAATGGAAGACATTGTCGAAGACCAGCGTACTGAACGGCAGATTGAAGAGTGGTCCATGCGAGAGGAATGGGAAAAACGTTTCGATAACGAAAAAGACGAAAGAAACGACTATCCTACTGATGTGGATGAAACGACTCTTATCAACAGGCAGAATGCGGCAGTTGACGAGGAAGATGTAAATCACCCCTCCACATACTGGATTGAACAAGCAAACGAGCGTTGTCCTCATTGCGGAGGCTATGTCAACGAATGCATCTGCGATATGGAGTAATCCTTCTTAGAACCCGCTTAGCGACGAGAGTTGCGGCGGGTTTTATTTTTATTAATTTTTCCTCACCACCCAAACCCTATTGAACCTTGTCCAGCGTTTTTCAATTTCCTTAAATGATAATCTCATAATATACCTATTGTCATCTGTAATCTTTTCATAATCTATCTGCTCTACTTTGTTTGTATCAAAGACATATAGATTGTTGTCATCATATCCGTAGACGAACATCACATGATCTACCAATCCACCGAGAGAGACTCCGATGTCTATTCCGCAGGCATTTCCATCATCTATCGCATTTCTTATCATCTCAAGGCTCTCTTGTATTGGTTTAGGTTTAATAAATAGAAGAGCCTGATTGAAATCAAAAAAACTTTTTATTCTTTTACTATTTATTTCCAATTCTAAATTGAGTGATGAAAATAATTT
>CAYGFL010000024.1:0-6291 GCA_964349165.1 uncultured Candidatus Saccharibacteria bacterium | reverse complement strand
AGTCTCCTGGAATAGCCGCTATCCGACCGGCGCATGATTGTAGTCCTATATGAGTCTACCAGTTTCCTAATTTCTCGCAAGAGTATTATCCAGAGTCATCATACTCTCTCTTTTCTTTTTATTCTTCACTTCAAAATTAAAATCGGTCTCTGTCCCCTTTTTCATAGACACGGTGACTACTCCACCCTTAGTAACTCCACCAGATATCATGAGATTAGCCACTGGCGTGAGAATCTTGTTCTGTATGAGACGCTTCAGAGGACGAGCACCGTAGTGAGGGTCATAACCTTCTTTAGCTAGATATACCAAAACTTCTGGCGACACAGTGAGATTTATCTCTTTTGATCTGATGCGCTCTATAACAGTATCTACCTGTATTTTCACTATTTTTTCTATCGACTCTTTGCTCAAGATGTCAAAAAGGATTATGTCATCGACACGATTTAGAAATTCTGGACGGAAGTAGTCCTTGAGAGAATTCATGACGCGAGTCTTGGCTTCAGTATAATTTTCTTTTTCTGCGATATCACCAGATGATGTCGCGAAGCCGATCTTCTCCATCTTCTGTATATACTGTGCACCGATGTTCGATGTCATGATGATGACGGTGTTCTTGAAATTGACTGTGCGACCCTTCGAGTCTGTGAGACGACCATTGTCGAGGACCTGTAGGAGAATGTTGAAAACTTCTGGATGAGCTTTTTCTATCTCATCGAAAAGAATAACAGAGTAAGGGCGATGGCGGACCATCTCTGTGAGATTTCCTCCTTCATCATGACCGACATAGCCGGGAGGAGAGCCGATGAGTTTCGACACAGAGTGTCTCTCCATGAACTCTGACATATCTACACGGATGAGTGACTTCTCATCGTTAAAAAGGAATTCGGCGAGAGACTTCGTGAGCTCGGTCTTTCCAACTCCGGTAGGCCCGAGGAAGATGAAAGAACCTATCGGACGTTGTGGGTCAGCGATACCAGCGCGAGATCTCTTTATCGTATCTGAAATCTTTTTGACAGCTTCGTCTTGACCCACTATGCGTAGCCTTAGTTCATCTTCTATTCTTGTAAGTTTGCGAGCTTCTTCTTCCATCATGCGAGAAACTGGTATACCAGTCCAACGAGAAACCACATCGGCGATATCTTGTTCGACGATCTCTTCTTTTAGAATCCTACGAGATGATTGGAGTTTCTTCAGACGCTTATTTTTACTTTCTAGATCTCGCTCCAGAGTTGGTATCTTGCCATAGCGTATCTCTGCGGCTTTCGATAGGTCTGCATGAGCCTCTGCCGACTCGGCTTCGATACGGAAAACTTCAAGATCTTTTTTTATTTTCTTGATATCTGTGATAGTGTCTTTCTCGTTTTTCCATTTTAACTCAAGTTCTGAAGTACTTTCTTTCAGATCCGCTATCTCCTTTTCGATGAGAGCTGTGCGAGCTTTCGCGGTCTTGCTATTTTCTTTTTTCAAAGCTTCACGCTCTATCTCGAGACGCATTATCTTCCTTCTTGTCTCTTCGAGCTGTGGTGGCATGTTCTCTAGAGAAATTTTCAAAGCCGAAGAAGCCTCGTCTATAAGGTCTACTGTTTTGTCTGGGAGAAAACGATCGGAGATATATCGACTAGAGAGATTCACAGCAGCAACGATAGCATCATCTGTGATACGCACACCATGATATAGCTCATACTTTTCTTTCAATCCACGAAGTATGGCGACAGCGTCTTCGACAGAGGGCTCGTTCACATGAACAGGTTGAAATCTGCGAGTCAGAGCTGGATCTTTTTCTATATGCTTCTGATATTCCTTCAGAGTTGTCGCACCGATAGCACGGAGTTCTCCTCTCGAAAGTGCGGGCTTCAACATATTCGAGGCATCCATAGAGCCTTCCGAAGCTCCTGCACCGACTAGGGTATGTATTTCATCTATAAAGAGAATAATTTTTCCATCAGACCTTTCAATCTCTTTTAAAATATTCTTGAGACGCTCCTCGAACTCTCCGCGATATTTCGTACCAGCGATGAGGGATCCGAGATCGAGAGAGATGAGCTCCTTGTCTTTCAGAGACTCTGGTACGTCACCCTGTGCCATGCGTATGGCTAGACCTTCGACTATCGCAGTCTTTCCAACTCCAGCCTCACCGATGAGTATCGGATTATTCTTGGTACGACGAGAGAGGATCTGGATCACTCGTAGGATCTCGCTGTCACGACCGATGACTGGATCGAGTTTGTTTTCTTTTGCGAGTTTCGTGAGACTGCGCGCATATTTTGACAATGTGCGCATTTTCTTTGGCTTATCGTCTCCGACATCTTCTGATTTTTTTAGATCTTGCATAACACCGAGTACTCCCTGACGAGTTATTTTAAATCTAGAGAAAATCTCTTTGGCCTGACTCTGCACATCGAAACATCCGACGAAGAGATGTTCGGTCGAAATGAATTCATCTTTTAGTGTCGAAGCTACTTTGCCAGCACTTTCTATAATAGATGCGAGTTCTGGTGTCAGATATATCTGATATGAAGGAGAGAGTACTCTTCCAGTCTCTGGAGCTTCGATACTCTCTAGTATGACATCTGTTAGCAGTACCGTATCGATCTCTAGTTTATCGAGAATAGAAGCCACCATACTCTCTTCCTGGAGGATGAGTGCGCAGAGGAGATGCATCGGATTCACATGGTTCTGCCCACGTTCTATAGCCAATTCGTGAGAACGGCGAAGGGCTTCTTTTGCCTTGGTTGTAAAATTGGTGAGTGGAGGCATATATAGAGTATATTAATGAAAAAAGTCATATCTGTCAACATTCTATATGTTAGCAATTATCTTTAGAGTCTTTTTTATATCGCTTTTTGTAGTATCTCTTCCAAAAGAAAAACGTACAACATTTTTTGAGTCAACCCCCATTGCTTTCAGGACATATGACTCATCTTCATTATAGAGACATGCACTCTTTGTCGAGCATTCCACACCTTTTGCATCGAGTTGTAGAATGAAAAATTCGTTATCTATGTCTAGAATGGATATATTCATAATGTTCGGCACTGAATGTTCGAGATCACCATTTATTTTTATCGCTGGATTTATTTTATTTAATTCTCTTATAAAATAATTCTTCAAATCAAGTATTCGCTTCGTTTCTTTTTCTCTCATTTTTTCTGCAATATCTAGAGCGCAGGCGAAACCCATTATCGCTGGCAAGTTCTCTGTGCCTGCACGAGATATTTTCACTGTTCCTCTTTTGACATAGATCATGCCCACACCTCTCGGACCATACATTTTATTTCCATCGAGAGTTATCATATCTACTCCCAGTTTTTCTACATGAAGTGGTAGGTGGATAGGAGCTTGGCAAGCATCGGTATGTAGAAAAATCTTTTTATCGAATTTTTTTCTAGCATCTCGCACTATCTTTGCAATCTCTGAAATATTCTGGATACTACCTATCTCATTATTTACATACATTATAGAGACGAGAGCAGTGTCGGCGGTAATTGCTTTTTTTAATTCTTCTAGATTTATCAGACCATTTATATCTACAGAAATATGTGTGGCATCTGCATTTTTTATAATAGAAGAATGTTCTATGGCGCTTATTATTATATTTTTACCACGGAAAGCTTCGAGAATAATATTATTCGACTCAGTTCCTCCAGAAGTGAAAATAATTTCATCTGGATGGGCGTGCAGGATACCTGCGACTTTTTTCTTTGCATCAATAAGAGCCTTCTTTGCACTCACTCCAGACGCATATATAGAAGCAGGATTGGTGTATTCCCTACTTCCGTACTTTTTTACCTCCTTCATTACCCTCTTATCTGTAGGGGTTAGTGAGGCATAATCCAGATATATTCTTTTCATATGATAAAAAGTATTCTATACTTCACTTATGAATTTCACAATAGACCCTCTACTCATCTCTGTTGGACTACTTTTCATCATCGTCTTCATCCTCATCGGAGTTATTTTTCAATTAAATAATAAATTGAAGAAATTTCTCATAGGAAATAGTGCTGAGAACCTCCATGACTCGATCTCTAACATAGATAACTCGATAAAAAATCTCGATATTTTTAAAAATGAAGTTGAAAATTATCTCACGACTGTAGAGAAACGTCTGAAAAAAAGTGTGCAAGCTGTGCATACTGTGAGGTTCAACCCCTTCAGTGGCACTACTGGCTCTGGTGGCAATCAGAGCTTCGCTACGGCATTCCTAAATGAATCTGGTGATGGTGTCGTGATCTCCAGTCTCTATGCGCGAGAACATGTCAGTATTTTCGCAAAAGCTGTGACCAGGGGTGTGTCGGAATATGAACTTTCTGAAGAAGAGAAGAAGGCTATCGATACAGCCATGAAAATGGTCAAATAGCCATTTTTCTGATACAGTGTTCTCACTATGTCAGTTGTGAAAAATGCCCCGAAATCACATGAGGAAAAGAGGCCACCAGTCGTGGTCGTGATGGGTCATATCGATCACGGCAAATCCACCCTGCTCGACTATATCCGCAAGACCAATATCGTGGCGGGAGAAGCTGGAGGAATCACTCAGCATCTCGGAGCGTATGAAGTCGCTCACAATGGTAACAAGATAACTTTTCTCGACACTCCAGGACACGAGGCTTTCTGCTCTATACGCGAACGTGGTGCACGTGTCGCAGACATCGCTATACTAGTCGTCTCTGCAGAAGATGGTGTGAAGACACAGACTGTAGAGGCTCTCAAGTGTATCGTCTCAGAAAAGATTCCGTATATAGTCGCAGTAAATAAAATAGACAAAGCTGGTGCAGATGTAGAAAAGACGAAAGCTAGTCTCGCTGAACACGAGATATATGTCGAAGGTTATGGTGGTGACGTTCCGATAGTACCGATCTCTGCACTAAAAGGTCAGGGTGTATCAGAACTGCTAGATATGGTCATGCTTGTCGCCGACATTGGTGATCTGAAAGCGGATTCGGAAGCGCTCGCAGAAGGAATCGTCATCGAAGCTGGTCTAGATAATAAAAAAGGAATTTTTGCATCAGTTCTCATAAAAAATGGTACGTTGCAAAGTGGAATGTATATCGTAGCAGAAGATGCATATGCGCCAGTCCGTATCCTCGAGGATTATGCTGGCAAAGCTATCAAGTCTGCGACTTTCTCCAGTCCTGTACGCATAACAGGTTTCAACAAAATTCCTGCTGTCGGTGCTCCGTTCATAATAATAAAAGATAAAAAGGAAGCAGAGCTGAAAGCCAATAATTTCAAGCACTCTCCGAAGAAATTCGTGGCAGTGACGAAGAATAATGGTACAGAAACACTCATCACTATACCTATAGTTATAAAAGCAGACGCTATCGGAAGTCTCGATGGTATAAAACATGAGTTGCTTAAAATAGATAACCAGAAAGTCGCTATAAAAATAGTCTCTGAAGGCATAGGAAATATAAATGAGGGAGATCTGAAAGTCGCGCAAGGTGATCCGAATATTATCATCATCACATTCAATGTGAAACCAGACGCAAAAGCAAAAAGTATTCTAGAAAGATCTTCTCTTAGACTCGAATCCTTCGATATTATCTACAACCTCATAGAATTTATAAAAAATCTCGTCATCTCGAAGATTCCAAAAGAATACATCGATGAAGTCAGTGGTGTGGCAAAAGTCTTGGCAGTATTCAGCAAAAATAAAGACAAGCAGATTGTCGGTGGTAAAGTCCAGCAAGGTTCTCTGCTTATCGGTTCTGAAGTGAAGATCTTACGTAGAGATGTAGAGATCGGTCTTGGTAAAATAAAGGAGTTACAGCAACAGAAAGCGAAGACAGATGAAGTGAGGGAAGGTTATGAATTTGGAACACTCATAGAGTCGAAAATGGAGATCGCTATCGGAGATAAGATCCAGGGATTCCGTACTATAGAGAAAAAATAAAATGGATACTAGGGATGAAAAATTGAAAGATCTGATAAAGAAAATCGCCGCGGAGTTCCTCCAGCGTGAGTCGAACTATACTTCTATCATCACTGTGACAGATGTCTCTGTCGGCGACCGTGGACAACAGGCCACCATCTTTTTCACTGTACTACCAGAAGCCAAAGAAAAAGGTGCTCTAGGATTTGCAAAGAGAAGTCGTGCAGAATTCCGAGAATTCTTTGCAAGCAAGGCTCGTATGCGAGCACTTCCCTTTTTTGATTTTGAAATTGATAAGGGAGAGAAGAACCGCCAGCACATAGACGAAATCTCAAGGACGCTATAGAATGTGGTGGTACGTGGCCACGTAGAAAAGTGGTAATTCGGAGATCTGCAAAATCTCTATGCGCGAGTTC
>CAYGFL010000023.1:0-8280 GCA_964349165.1 uncultured Candidatus Saccharibacteria bacterium | reverse complement strand
ATTTTATATATAATGACAGTAGAAAGGAGGGCTTTCAATGCTCTAAGAGATCTTATGGACAAGACAGCACAAAATCCGATAGTTGGAATCATAACTTCCGTACGGACACCAATCAGTAAATCAATTCTTCTTGGTGTAATTCACAGACTACAAGAGTTTGATGAAGACACACTCGTGGAGGAATTTGCGAAGAAAATGAGTGAGGAGGTGACACCTATATTTGCACGCAATGTGCGAGAAGCTGTTTCCGATTTGACTCAATCTGGTCTACTTGGTTTCAGGGGAGGAACTGAAAAGTACTACGTCATCAATATTGAGACGGCATCAAAAGCTGAACTTCAACATTTGCTAAGAGCACCCCGTAGTAGGACGGTGCTTCTGATTGTGATTCGTGAGCTTCGTGAATTTGATGATGATACACTCGTGTGCAAATTCGCGGAAGCAGTCAATGTTGATGTAACTCCAAAATTTGCACGCAGAGTACGCTGCGTCATTACCGAACTTGTCGATTATCGTTACCTTGAATATGTTCATCCCTACAAATATCGCATCAAGACATGGTAAAAACGATGAAAACAGAGGATGGTGGTGACCTTGGGTATATAATCCCCAAGGTCTTTTTGTTACCGCTTCGAAATAATACTCTTCTTGTACGTATCTAGATGCTCCAGCGCCACACCTGTCCCCTTCACCACACAATACAGCGCATCATCAGCTAGTTTCGCCTTCACACCAGTCCTACGAAAGACCAATTCTGGAAAATTACGAAGCATAGATGTACCACCCGTCATGATAATTCCATAGTCGATGATATCTGACGCCAACTCTGGTGGAGTCTCTTGCAATACATCTTTCATCGCCTTTATCATATCTCTCAATTCTTTTACTATCGCCTTCACTACTTCATTCGTTTTCAATTCTGTAGAACGAGGCAGACCTGTTATGAAATCACGACCCTTTATCATCATCGAGAGTTCTTGTTCAAGGGGAATGGCGGATCCAATATTTATTTTAATATCTTCTGCCGTCTTGTCCCCTATCGCAAGGTTAAAAGTTTTTTTAATATAGTCAGCGATGGCGGCATCGATACGATTACCCGCACATTTCACAGAAGTAGAAGCTACGATTCCTCCCAGAGATATCACAGCGACATCTGTAGTTCCACCTCCAATATCTACAATCATGTGCCCTCGAGCTTCATTTATCGGTATACCCGCGCCGATAGCGGCGAGTATCGGCTCTTTCACTACGTAGGCATTCTTTGCTCCTGCTTTTACAGCCGCTTCTATGACTGCTCGACGTTCTGTAGATGTGATACCAGCTGGTACAGAGACCATCACTTCAGGTTTGAAAATATTCCATTTACCGAGAGCCTTGTCGATGAAATATCGAAGCATGGCTTCTGTGACACGATAGTCTGCGATGACTCCGTCGCGCATAGGACGATATGCGATGATAGTATCTGGAGTTCTACCTATCATCTCTTTTGCCTCGACTCCCACGGCTAGTATCTTTTTATCCTGTTCAGACATAGCGACAACGGAAGGTTCATTGAGAACGATACCTTTGCCAGGAACAAAGACCAGAGTGTTGGCAGTACCAAGATCAATACCAAGTTTTTGGTTGAAGAAAGACATGTGGGCTCATTATATGCTTAGTTTTCCACATCATCAAGCTTGCGTTATATATAGCGTATATGCTATACTCTCCGCATGAAGAAACACAAGCATAATCCCCTCGCAAACCTTGGTAGTATCATTACCAAGATCCGAGAAGATAAAGGTATGACTCAAGTTGACCTAGCAAAGAAGATGGGCACGACCCAGAGTGTTATCGCTCGTATAGAAAAAGGTGAGCAGAACCTAAGTACAGAGACTTTATCAAAACTAAGTGATGCTCTCGAACATCCTATAGTGAATTTTGCACCACAAGGTAGAGTTAATTTTCGAATCGAAGGTGGGCATAAACTTTCTGGGACCATCAAAGTTCTCGCATCGAAAAATGGCGCTCTTGGTATTATGTGTGCTTCTCTTTTAAATAAAGCACCAACTACTATTAAAAAGGCTCCGCGAATTGAAGAAGTTTATCGTCTAATCGAGGTCCTCGAAAGTATCGGAGTGAAAGTAGAATGGAAAAAAGATGATCTAATCATTACTCCTCCGAAAAAAGTCACAATCGACAAAATCGATATCGAGAATGCAAAACGAACACGTATTGCCATCATGCTGATGGGTCCGCTCATCCATGAATTTAAAAAATTCAGTCTTCCACAGGCTGGTGGATGTAAACTTGGCTCACGCACAGTAAAGCCTTTCTTTTATTCCCTTGAGAATCTGGGTGTAAAAATACAAACAGAATCTGATCAATATAAAATCGAACACAAGGGATTAAAGCCATCTGAAATAGTCCTGTATGAAGCTGGGGATATGGTGACAGAGACAACACTTATGGCAGCAGCGCGACTTCCAGGGAAGACAGTGATCAAATTCGCGTCAGCTAACTACCAAGTACAGGATGTTTGTTTTTACCTTGAGCTTCTCGGAGTAAAAGTTGAGGGTATTGGAACTTCCACCCTTACGATTCATGGAAAGACGGATATCAATGTACCTGTCGAATATCATGTGGGTGAAGATCCCATAGAAGCAATGTCTCTTATCGCGGCGGCTATTGTGACAAAATCTTCTATAACCATAGAGCGATGCCCTATCGATTTTCTTGAGCTTGAACTTTTAAAACTCGAAAAAATGGGATTCAAATATAAGATAATAAAAAGATATAGAGCGAACAATGGAAGAGCAAACTTAGTGGATATCATTACCTATACTTCCAAACTTAAAGCTCTTGAAGAAAAGATCCATGCGCAACCATACCCAGGACTTAATATGGACAACCTTCCATTTTTTGTAGTTATTGCCACACAAGCTGAAGGGCAGACTTTTATACATGATTGGACATTCGAGGAACGCGCAATCTACTACAAAGAACTCGATAAACTTCGTGCAGAAACTATTCTCGCCGATCCTCATCGATTCTATATAAAAGGGCCAACAAAACTAAAAGCAACAGAGATCGTATGTCCCCCAGCTCTACGCCCATCAGTCATCATTCTCATCGCCATGCTTGCAGCAGAAGGTACATCCATTCTACGTAATGTCTACAACATAAACAGAGGTTACGAGGATCTTGCAGAAAGACTGAATGCTATAGGAGCACACATCGAGACATTTAGGGATTTGTAGAAAAATTTAAAAAGAGTATAAATAAGGCATGTTCATCATCGAAGTCATCCCTATAGCCAAAACTCCGGGGACTGAGAGCCTCTCGTATTTCACTTCGCAAGATGTGCCGATAGGCGCCATAGTCACAGTTCCATTGAGAAAAAAGATGGTGCGAGGAATCGTCATGAGTATCCGCAGTGCAGAAGATATGAAGAGCGAGATCAGGCAAGCCTCTTTTGTATTGAAAAAACTCGACAAGATAAAAAGTACCGAGTTCTTTTCCAAAGCTTTCATGGATACAGCTCGCGAGTCCGCGGACTACTACGCCACAAGTGTTGGGAGTATTCTCGATATACTAGTACCCGAATATATATTGAAAAATATTGGTAAATTAAAAAAGGTTAATAAAAAAGATACAAAAGGTGTTGACAATAGGCCTGTCCAAGAAAAATATATTGTGCAGGGCGACGACGAAGAGAGATACTCGACTTGGAAAAGTCTGATACGCCAGGAATTCGCAAAGAAGAAATCTGTTCTTTTTATTTTTCCAACAATCGAAGAAGCTAGTCACTCTTTTACCCTCTTGGAAAAAGGGATCGAGGATTATGTTTTCATTCTTCACGGTTCACTCGCGCCAAAAATAATAGTGGAGACATGGAACAAGATAATGAAAGAGAAGCACCCAGTCTTAGTCATAGCTACTGGCGGTTTCCTTTCTTTGCCTAGGACAGATATAGAGACGATCGTAGTCGAAAGAGAGAGTAGTCGATATTACAAGATCATGCGTAGACCTTTTCTCGATGTACGACATGTAGTGGAGATTTTTGCAGAAAAACGTGGTATCAAGCTTTTTTTAGGAGATAACTTTCTCCGTCTAGAGACTCTATATCGCCACGAAGAAGCCGAGCTTGTCGAAGCCTCCCCTTTCAAATTCAGATCATTGAGTACCGCAGAAGACCAGCTCATCGACATGAGGCAGAAGAAAGATCAGACAAGAATAAATTTTAAAATTTTATCTGAAGAAGTTGAAAGACTGATAACTAAGACAAAAGAAGATAGCGAGCACATGATGATACTTGCGACTCGACGTGGAGTGGCTCCATCTACAGTCTGTGGTGACTGTCAGAATATAGTGACATGCAACAACTGCAGTGCTCCAGTCGTACTACACAAAACCGCAGAGTCAGGAAAAGAACAGAGGAATTATTTCCTCTGTCACAGATGCGGTGAACGTCGTTCTACAGAAGAGAATTGTAGGATCTGTGGAAGTTGGAAATTGGGCACCATCGGTATCGGTATAGATCTAGTCGAAGAAAAAATTAAAGATAAATTTGGAGATATAACTCTTTTTAAAATAGATTCAGACAACACGCCTGATGAAAAATCTGCTAAAAAAATAATAGAAAAGTATAAAACTCAACCGGGTAGTATTCTGCTTGGCACAGAGATGATGTTGCAATATATGCATGATAAAGTAGAGAACTCCGCTATTATTTCTCTCGATTCCCTTTTTTCATTACCAGATTTTCGTATTCAAGAGAAGATACTTTCTCTCATACTGCAGATGCGCACACGCACTACCAGAAACTTCATCGTGCAAACTAGAAAGGCAGAAGAAAAAGTTTTTGAATATGGTCTAAAGGGAAACATGAACGACTTTTATCATATCGAGATGGGAGAGAGGAAAAAGTTCAATTATCCTCCTTTTTTCGTACTCATAAAACTGACTCTGGAGGGTAAAAAAGATGACGTGGTGAATACGATGGAAGAAGTTCAGACTCTTCTCGAATCTTACGAAGTGGATGTCTTCCCTGCTTTTACATATACAGTGAGAGGAAACCATGTACTTCATGGACTCATACGTGTGGCACGAGATAAGTGGATAGACAAGAACCTAGTAGAGAAGCTTCGCATGTTACCACCTTCGGTGACTATAAAAGTTGACCCAGAGTCATTGCTCTAATATAGTAATAGAATGAAAAGCATAGTCCAAAAGGATAATCCAGTACTGCGTAAGGTAGCAGAGGAGGTTGGAATAGAGGAGATCCAGTCAAAGAAAATACAGAATGTCATATCCGACATGAAAGAACTTCTTGCCACCCAAGACGATGGTGTCGCCATAGCCGCTCCGCAGATCGGAGAATCTTTGCGAATTTTTCTAGTTTCTGGAGAGACATTGAAGCTCGCTGACAAAGATTATAAAGGCGATGAATCAGATATGATTTTTATCAATCCCATCATCACGAAACTCTCTAGAGAAAAACAAGAAGTCGAAGAGGGTTGTCTATCTGTCCGTTGGAAATATGGAAAAATAAAAAGAGCGAAGAAGGCTACAATAAGAGCATATAATGAAAAAGGTGAACCTTTAGAACGTGGAGCCAGCGGACTACTCGCGCAAGTTTTCCAGCACGAGACAGATCATTTAAACGGAATACTTTTTATAGATACGGCGTATGATGTGAAAGATATTCCTCCAGAAGCACATGTTAAAAAATAATGATATTAAAATAGGTTTCTGGGGTGGACCAGAATACTCTGTCATAACTCTCGAGAAGCTACATTCTGCTGGTTTCAATATTTCTTTTATCGTTACATCTGTAGATAAACCGAAAGGTAGAAATCTCGTACTGACACCACCTCCGGCGAAGGTCTGGGGATTGGAACATGGTATCACTGTTCTCCAGCCTGCATCTATCAAAGACGGTTCTTTTAATCCACCAGAATGTGACGTATATATCGTGATGGCGTACGGAAAAATAATACCAGAAAATATTTTAAATATTCCAAAAGCTGGGTCTTTGAACATTCACCCTTCCCTTCTACCGAAGTTCCGCGGTTCATGCCCCATAGAATCAGCGATACTAGCCGACGACAGAGATGTGGGAGTGACCATTATGAAAATGGATGGAGAGATGGATCATGGACCTGTAGTTACTCAAGAAAGAGTTGATATTCCATGGCCACCCAAGGCAGAAGAACTGGGTAAAAAACTAGTAGAAGTCGGATCGGAACTCTTGGTAAAGATTTTGCCAGACTGGATAGAAGGTAAAATTGCAGTCAAAGAGCAGGATCATACTCTCGCGACTTACACAAAAAAAATACAGAAAGAAGATGGGCTAATCGATCTTAATGGCGATCCATATCAAAACTATTTAAAAATCCAAGCTTATCATGGCTGGCCTTCTGCATATTTTTTCGTCAATGAAAAAAGGGTAAAAATTACTGAAGCTTCTTTTGTGGCTGGTGAACTTGTTATAGAAAAAGTTATTCCAGAGGGAAAGTCTGAGATGCGATATACTGATTTCCAATAGCATCTGCTTTATGAGTCAGATAGTATAGAACCGTCCAGAAAGTCATGAGGGAAATGAGAGCTATGCAGAGATATTGGTTGACCTGCTGTTTGAAGAAAAATAGCATTTTAACTTCGTAGTCCTTTTATTATATTTTTTATCTTTGTACCACCTCTTCGAAGTAGAGAGATTTTCTTTTCTTTCGAAGACCGCACTTCTCGCAAGATCTCGTCACGCACAATATCTATCGCCTTGTAGAGATCAGCTTCTTCGGCGCTAGCATATAGGTCTCTGTCCTTCCCCACTATATGTATTTCCGCTCGAAAAATATCGCCATTTTTATGATGTATAGATGTCCTACCAAGCTCCACATCACACTTCACGGTCGTATCATTTTGCAAGAACTGCTTCACAGCTTCCAGCCTTTTCGATGTGTAGTCGCTGATGGCTTCCGTCAACGTAATATTTGTGGTTTTGATATTGATATTCATACATTCATTATAACTCTTTTCTCTCAATACTTACAATCTTACTTGGAGAATGATGGCCACTAATTATCCAAATAATTGAATGAGGAAATTCTATATGCATGATTTCTAGTATGCGTTTATTGGCATAGTTATGCTCTGCTTTTTCTTTTACAGAAATAGCGTAATGATCTGAGGAAATGTTTTTTATTATTTCCTTATTAGCACCAGCTGTTACCTTCACTTTTATATACATATCTGCTAGTATAACAATGTTCTTTTAAAAAGAGTTACATTCCGGGGTAGCTCAGAGGTAGAGCCATCGCCTGTTAAGCGATTGGTCACAGGTTCGATCCCTGTCCCCGGAGCCAATAATTGACACAATTGACATTAAATGCTACTATACATTTGCTCTTGAATAAACCCGAGGGTAGAAAAGTTCATAAAAAATTAATACATTAAGAGCTCAAAATGAAACTTTCTGCCTAAAAACAGAAAGGAGTAGTGATGAGTATCGAAGAGTTGGAGGAGTGTGGTAAAACTGCGCTCCTTGAGGCCAAGATGGTGATCCGTACTGAGTCAGGATGTCTAGAAACAGAATGGGTAGATGCCCAGGGTAAACATGTCGCATGGTGTCTGGGTGTCCCGTCCTTATGTTCAAATTCGCCAGCCGACAAAAAATGCCGTTGTCTCCACTTCGGCTTTTACTGGAGGCAGTTGCACAACCGGTCGGATTGGGCAATCTACGATGAGGAAATAGTTGCAGATGAGAGGTTGGAAGCGTGGATTAACCAACAACCACTCGTCGCGGCTGAATGCATCTCACTCGGCCAGTTTGCCACGAGAGGTACCTGGCACACCGCAAAAAAGCGGTGGATGTGGGGACCCAAGCAGGATCGTCGTTAGGCTTCTCTCCCGCTGCAGCACAACTGCGGCGGGTTTTTATTATGTCGCCACTCTTGCCTTACGGAATTTAAAACCTAAATGTGATAAAATTTGATAAAAGAAACAACAAATGATGAAAGAGTACATAAACTACTTGAAAGACAATCCTCAGGGCTATTGGTTCAAAGCCAAGCTCTATGGCTGGGGCTGGACGCCAGCAAAATGGCAGGGCTGGCTAGTTATTTTCTTGTATATCGCACTCATCTTGACGCTCGTGTTCACCAGAGAAGACGCTATTCCAGGAAATCCTGATTCGGGAAGTAATTTCCTGACCTTCGCATTGCCAATTATTTTGCTGACCGCTCTTCTTATTTTTATCTGTTACAAAAAAGGAGAAAAGCCACGCTGGCAGTGGGGACC
>CAYGFL010000022.1:0-9040 GCA_964349165.1 uncultured Candidatus Saccharibacteria bacterium | reverse complement strand
TAGAGCAGATCCCTCTTAAGGATAAGGTCGTAGGTTCGATCCCTACTGGGCGCACCATGCCGGGGTGGCGAAATTGGCAGACGCACTTGCCTTAGGAGCAAGCGGAGTAATCCATGGAGGTTCAAGTCCTCTCCCCGGCACATGAAGGTAAAGTAATATATCCGCGTCTAGAGCGTCTATATGTATAATGAAAAAAATAAAAACACTGTTATTGGGCTCTGCTCTTTTAATATCCATATTCTTCGCATACCAAAGTTCTGCACACATGAATCCGGATGGATGTACTGGTAGTGGTCTAGGAATAGGATTGTTTACCAATGTCTCTAGTGTACAGATGGGAAATACGATAACGTACAGTGTGCGCGTTTTCAATAGTCCTAGCAGTGGACCAGCTCTCATCTGCCAGGCGACAGGCATAACCGCTAGTATTACTACGCCAGATGGTATCAATCATCCTATCGCACTTACACAGAGAACATCATTATTGAGTGGTGAATCTGACACATATACAAATGTAGTCACATATACCGCACGATCACAAGATGTCTCCGGTGGCACGCTAGCATCTACTGCGACTGTCGCTGGTACTATCCACCAGAATGATACAGATAGTATCGGTGGTGGAAATCAGGGTATAAATACTCAAGTAACAGTTCCACCAGCAGTGCCCTCATCCTCCCCATCTCCATCCACATCAGTCACTCCTACTCCCACACCCTCGACATCGCCTCCACCGACTCCACCCACGCCACCAGTCCTCGTACCAGTCACAGGAGGTGGAGGAGGTGGTGCCAATTTACCCCCACCACCACCGCCAGTCATAGAAATAGGGACAACTACTGTCACAATAATTCCAGTTGTCATCTTACCCATTTTTCCAAACACAGGTGTATCTCCATATGATAAAAAAGTTGAGGTGGATAGAATAAGTAAGAGTAGCGTAAATATAGGTCCAGCTAGAATAGAGATCCCTAGTATCGGAGTAGATGCGAAGATCGAAAATATCAGCATCACACCTCTAGGAGTCATGGGCACTCCAGATAGCTATGAGAACGCAGGTTGGTATAACCTCGGTCCACGTCCAGGAGAGAGAGGTACAGCTATCATCGATGGACATTTCGGTTGGAGTGATGGTCTGCCAGCAGTCTTCGATGATTTACATAAATTAAAAATCGGTGAGAAAATATATACAGTAGATACAGAAGGTGCACTGACAATATTTGTAGTACGCGGATCACAGGTTTATAGGAACAGCGATAATATCGATGAAGCGTTGGGCAAATTCGCCTTAAATGACGATGGTAGACACCTAGCTCTCATCACATGCGGAGGGGTCTGGGATAACAAGACACAGACTTACTCGGAGAGACTCGTAGTCTATGCAGATAAGGAAGTACTTGACAACTTATAGAAATTATGCATAATGATGAATATGTTAGTCTTGTCCCTTTTCCTCTTGTGAGGAGTCTAGGGAATTGACAATCAATTTGGTAAACAAACGGTGAAAAAAACGAAAGTATGAAACCGATACAACCACGGATTGGTCCTGGGTATATCCTTACCTTCTGGTCTGACCCTGCAACTACGACAAAGGTCGCAGTCAGGGCAGAAAAGAAGGGTAAAAAAGGACCTTACCCAAAAACCTACGATGTCGCTGACCTGGTCGTCAGTCGTACCTCCACTGAGGTTAATGGTCCAGTGGCAGAATTCAATGCCGACTTGACCACACGGACAAAACAATTGAAAGCAGGCAAGGAACACACCTTCGAGTTCGAGGTGGCCCTTGTCGATCAAAGTGGGAAAATTGGTGAGTACATCCCAGCTTCTGTTGAGGTCGTTCCACCGAAACGGGCAATGGCGGTTCTCAAATGGGTTGGTCTCTCTCTGGCAATCATCTTTGCAGTCTTCATGACGGTGAAGTCGATCATGTCACAGAAAGCCGACCACACAAAATCAAATGTGGTGACCACCAGTCCGACCCCCATTGCGAAAGCGAAAGGTGTAGCGAAGGAAGATCCTTCTGCACCCAAGCCAACCACGATGGGGTCTGTGGTGCAGCAAGGCACAATGCAGACCCGAGAGGATGCTCTTGTTGCAAACCCTCCTTCCATTCACAACAGTGGAATCACCAACTCAATTGAGGTGATTGGGGACAATAACGACACCACAGTCAATCTTGGTGTCATCAACAATACGATTGTGCACTACCATTCGAAAGATGGTGAGATGAGGACACAACGAAGTGGTGATGAGAAGGAACAATCGGTGTCTTCCATCGGGCTGGAGTGGATGCATGATGGTAAAATACCGATCAAAAAAACCAGTCTGAACATCAAGTGTCCTGAGGATGACACTGTCACTGAGAGGGTGATCCCCGAGACGATACCACCGGGAGCTTACAATGAGTATTCCTGCCCTCCAGATTGGCGTGTGGTCATCAGTTATCCAAAACCCACTACCCATAAGGTGAGGTGGGCGTATCTGGTTGATAAGGGTCCAGATGGAAAGAGTCCAGGCTGGATTCCAGCAGATGATTACAACGAACGTATTCATGGGCATGGCATGTACCTGCGTGTCAAGAACGGTGACAAGCCACTGCCCTTGATCTTCACGCTGACGCCAGATCCGATTCGGTAGGAGTATTGGTTGATGAGAAAGTGAAAAAGTTAGAACAATTGGACGGTTTTGCGAGAGCATGCCGTCCTTTTTCTTTATATAATTTAACAAAATTCTTACCTTGACTTTTATGTAAAAATATGTTAGTATCGTATTTGGAAGCTGATTTAGCGCATTTGTGCTTTGCTTTTTGAAAAAACAGTAAACAATAACCCTTCCAGCTCACGAGAGTTGGATACAAAATTCAGGAGACGTTAATATGAAGAATAACTCAAGTGCACCCAAATTTGGGAGATTCAACAACCCAATTACAGGAGGCATCCTCGGTTTAGTCATCTTTCTTATCATTGGTGGCTTATATATCGTGTTCATGGGTACGCCAATCACGATCATCTCTGGGATTGCAATCTCAGCCTTAGGTGCCTTCATCTGGGTGATGGGGGAAGAAACACACTCTACCGACAAGCCGAGAGAGGCTGGAATCATCACCTTCTGGGACACTCCGGTAACCTTTCCATGGTCCGAAAAATGGGAAGAGGGTGTTATCATCGGTGGAAGAGTAATTCTCGCTAATTATCCACCCTTTCACATCGGCAGTATTCGAGTGAACATGGATAACGCAGAAAAAACCTTCCCATTCAAGGTTATATCTAAAGATAAGGTACCTCTCGAGGTAAATGTGTCTCTAACGACACGGCCAAATCTAAGAGACATCTTGGACTATATTCAAGCCGGGAACGACATGAACAAAGTCTTCAGTCAAATCGAATCAATCGTATTTGCTGACGTCCAATCCCTCTGCAACTCATCAGATGCAGAAGACATACAGTCACTGAAGAGGGGTCCAGATGGTAAAAACATCTTGGAGCACTTGGATGAAAGGATTCACAAATTGTTCGACGCTGGTTCATTTGGAGTGGAAGTGTTCAAGGTTAAAATTGAAGCTCATTTACCAGATGAATTGCTTAAAAAACTCCTGGCAATCAAAATCGAAGATTACGAGAGGGTTGCTGAATTGAAGGAGTACGACACAATGTACGAAGCGGCCAAACAACTTCAGATAGCCTACGCAAGAGAAAAGTATCCCCAACTCCCAGTTATTAATGTGAATGATGACAACACGAAAAAGTTGGCTATCATGGCGGAAATCGATGCTACCATAGAAAAATTGGTAGCGGATAAAAAAATACCTGACCTAAATATGTGTTTGGAGCAAGTCCGAACTCTACGCCTTGTTAGGGATGGGCAGGTCATCCGCGTCGAAAGCACTGGGCGTATCGGCAACATGATCATCAGCGAGTTCAACGCAAACCTTGGAAAAAAGAAGGGGTGATTATGGCAACTAATACAAAAAAGAATTGGAATATCCTCATGGTGGTTACAGTGGTGGGCCTTACTATAGGACTCACCCGTTACTTCTACGAGGAACTCCATCCAACTGGTAGAAGCACAATGCTCATGAGTAGACCTTCTACAATCGAGGAAGTGGATGTCACTCTGGAAAACTGGGTAAGTTTCTCGACTGACCCAGCTCTCGAGTCGATTAACATCGATCCTGTTAGGGAAGGAATCTCCTGGCAGGCAGTGCTCAACGGTGACTTTGCACACCCCATAGTCAGAACCGCCAAGAGCGGTATCGGGACCTTTGGAGAAGGGGTGAGACAAGTACATCTCGCTTTGGTCGATGAAAATGGACCAAGGACGACAAAGTTCATCCTCAAAAGAAATCCGAAGTAGTGCTCTTATGAGCGCTCAACAATCACAAGCAGCGACCCTCACCAGGTCGCGCTTCTTTTTATACAATTTATTTTTTATACAACTAAAATGGATCCGTTCCGATAACAGTATTAGATATCAATCTCACTATCCCATATGCAGAAACCATGATGAACATACCCACTACCCCCCACAACATATGTCTCTGACCATCTTTCCTCGCTGTAGGATCGTCTCCATTACGTATGAGACCGAATACTCCCCAGATGAATATGAGCGTAGTCAAAAGAAACAAACCTTGTACCAGAGGTACTACGATTACATCTATTATTTTGCCAATCATTACATCGACTGACATGATAGAAGCTATTGAACGTAACCTGGTTGAGGAAGAGCTGTTGTTCTATTTATTTCTCCTACTGGTACTTGGTCTTGAGTCCTGAAAGAATTCCTAAGTATCGCCACTAATCCCCAGATAGATAAGATGACGAATAGACCAACTACACCATAGAGTATATCCATACCTCCTTTCTTTCTATCGTCCTCATTTTTTCCTCCTGCGATGACATAGCGGAATACACCGATGATAATCCAGATGACAGCTAGAGATATAGTGAGTCCTATTACTAGGTTGCCGATATTTACAGCTTTATTTGCTACAGCATTTATATCTGATATAGGCTGTTGAGCGAAAGCGAGTAATGGTGTTAGGAACGATGCTGAACCGAACGTTGAAGCGATAAGTTTTTTCATATGATCTTTTAAATAATAAAGTAACTGATAAATTACCCGCTAATTATACCAGATGATGCTCTGGTACTACAAATAGGTGTGGGGATAGCTTGATCTAAATCCTATATATTTTCTGGTGAGAGAGATGGGGATCTGGGCAATGTAGAACCTGTGATGGGGGGTGGGGGGACGTTATATTGTATAATATTATTACTTCCTGTGATTGGAGGTGGAGCTGTATTAATCCCACTCCCCTGTTGCGACTGCGTACTCCTAAATGTTCCAAACTGTATGTCTGGCTGTCTATTATCGAGCTCGAGCGACCTCATGAGAATATTCACAAGTCCCCACAACGAAAGTATAACGAAAAAACCTATAGTACTGTACATCACATATAGTCCTGCTTCTTTTTTATTCTCTGCATCTGCTTTAAAAAAGTATCTATAGACATTCCATGTGAAGGTGACTACAGCCAGACTTATGATAAGTGCTATACCAATACTTAGATAATCTACGACAATAGCGATTACTTCTTTCAACGTCTTACCCTGTTGTGCGAAGACAATCACTGGAAATGCATACAGTGTCGCAAGTGCCCCTATTTTTAATATATTATTTTTCATATTTAAATTATTATCTTCTATTAAATAAATCCTGCTTGACTACTCCAGCCTCGATAAGGGTACTTTTCACAACTTCTACTATAACCTTGGAGCTGATGAGGACAGCTGTACCTATTACTGCGTATAGAAACCATTCCTTGGTTGTTTTTAGAGCAGTCTCATTACCTTGAGCCATGACGAACTTGAAACCTATGACTATAAACATGATGACTGCGACAATGGCCCCGATATTTATAGCAAGATCTATGACTTGATATAATAAGTCTGTGATGTTGTTGGCGTGGATGGGATTATCGAGTTTGGAAATTGGATTTGAAGGTGGGGATGATGGTTTTGAACTAGTATTAGCATTAGCACCGTTACCCGTTCCTGGATTTACTGTAACAGCGAAAATATGTGAGGGAAAACACACGATACTTATAATGGCTAATAAAGTTAAAATTATCTTATTCATATTATTTATCATTTCTTTAAAAAGAAATTGGCTCCTGATGTAGGCTTCACGAACCAGTCCACCACAGTGCGCACAGCGAACCATGCTGTGATCATTATTATAAACCCTATCGCTACAGATGAAAAGATTTTCTTTGCTGTCTCTATCTTTCCAGACTGCCCCGTCATGTAGAGTAGACCTCCATAAGCGAATAGAGTGGCCGCTATGGGTACAGAGATCATGAATATCCAGTTGATAGCTCCCAATAAAGTATCCATCAATGCGTTGAAATCGCATTCGCGCTGTCGATCTTCTTCGCCTTCCGCAGGTTGCTCCACATAATTACTCTTCACCACCCCGTCACACTTCACGAACCCACTATAGTCGAGCTTAGGAGTGGGAGATTGTCCGGAGACAAAAGTCGGTAATAAGAACAGTATCGATATTGTGATAAATAACTTTTTCATATTATGGATTTTGTAGAGAGAGGTCCAACTGTCCATGAGCGGTATCTATAGCTTGTGTGAAGTCCGCTCTGCCACTGCTTATGGACTCGACCATGTTCTGAAAGATCTTGCTGGTTCTTGCGCTGTTCATATCTAGCCAACCCTTCGATATGAGAGCGGAGTCGTAGAATATGCTCTGATATGGGTCCGTAGAGCCTGTAGCGAGCATATCTCGTCTTACAGGAGGTAGGTACGAGAGCTTGTTGAGTACTGTGAGAGCATCTGGAGCAGTGAGAGACTGGAGTACGAGAAATGCTGTAGAAGCATTGGGAGTGATGCGCACTATAGAGAAGCCGTACATGTTGCCGTATGTCACACGATTTTTGCCAATACGGATCTGTGGTAGTGGTGCAACATCGAAATCTATATTAGAATTTTTCGCTCGCAAGTCAAAAAGTTCTGATGCTGGGGCGAAATATGTGGCGAGTGAGCCAGAGAGGAACCAGCTCTTCGATGCTGGCAATCCCCTATTCCAAGAGTATGATGGGTCTCTAGGATTTGAAAATTGGGTAAAAAATTGGACAGCAGGAAGAGATAGGCTCGCTCCAGCGTATTGACCATTCCCTATCGTGCTTACCAACCTTGTACTGCCAGTATCGGTAATAGTCTTTTGTGTCACAGGATTGCCAGATTGTAGGAGTAAGGCTCCGAGTATTTCTCTTGCATTATTTATATTATTGAACTCACCCATGGCTATAGCACTTCGACGAATATTCGAGTTCACGTCTTTTAGGTCTATCTTCTCTGCGATACCATTGAATTCATCCCAGAAACGTGGGTAGGTCGCTATACCAGCGTTTGTAAAAAGATCGCGGTTCCAATACATAACAAATGGATCTAGGGTAAATGGTACAGCGAGAACACCTTTTGGTGTCAGGTACAGTTCGGCTTGAGATACGTATGTGTTCTTGAAATCCCTTTCAGTCAAAATATCGTTGGGTATAAGTATGAGCTTGTCTTCATGGCGCATCAACATATCTTGTGGCAAGAGGATGACGTCTGGACCTTGCCCACGCGCTAGGGTCTCGATGAACTCTTTGTCGAAGCTCGCCTCTGATTTTTCTACATAAGTCACGACGAGTGGTGTAGCTCTAGTATTATTTATCTCTTTCAATACGCCTTGGAAGATAGAAGTAGGGAAAGTACCCCAGACAGTGATAGGTGGTAGAGCTGTGGAAGCATTGTCGCTCTTATATGTCGCAAAGAGTGCTACTCCAGCTATTATACAGATGACGAATATTGCTATTACGATTGTTTGGAATTTGGTCATATCTTTTTATGTTCTTTTGAAAATAATACCATAATGATGATCTCCAGCGTCGAAAGTTTTCTCCAATACCAATCCCGCTTTCTGAAAAATACCTTCAGCGAGCATACGTGGCACTACAGTCTTCGGAGTAAGTGGGCTACCCGGCATCCAATCTATGACCATGAGCTTGCCTCCTGGTTTCAAGAGACGCTTGGTCTCTAGAGCTAGAGTATCACGATCGGCAACTGCTACCTGGAATAGAGTATTGGAAAGTATCACACGATCTGCAATACCCTCTCGGAGCTTGCTCCCACCAATCTTTTCAATATTTCCCCAGACCACCTCTATATTATGTAGACCAGCCAGAGAAGCGGAGTTTTTTATTTTACCAAGGATATCTTGTTGTACATCTACAGCATAGACTCTGCCCCCAGCCCCCACAGTTTTTGCAGATTCGATAGTATAAAAACCAGAACCAGCCCCAAGGTCTACGACTTTCATACCCACATCTATACCTAGTATAGCTATATTTTTTTGAGGATCAGAAAACATTGTACTATTATTATAACCTATATTATACTTATTGTATCATCACATTATCAACACATTTTTATTTATGAAAAAACTCACTTGTCTATATTTATTTTTTGTAGCTCTACTACCAGTGATAGTTTCTGCACAACAATCATTAAGGAATATAGACGATGTGGCAAGGAGAGCTAGTAGCCTCGGAACAATGGTCATAACATTGACCATCTCCCTCGCAGTCATCTGGATTATCATCGGTGTATTCCGCTATGTCATCGCAGGAGGAAAAAATGAGGACGATAGAAAGAAAGGAGGTATGAATATTCTCTACGGTGTAGTTGGTCTATTCGTCATCCTCTCTATCTGGGGACTTGTGGCGATACTTAGGAATTCTTTCAGAACAGATGACACAATGATGGATAGTGAGATCCAACGTGCATCTAGGTTGCCGAGGATAGATGGTGTAAATGTGCGTAGATGATCTAACAGCACAGAACTCATTGTCCTTGAATAATCTCTACTTTTAAGGTATTTTGATGATGTGTATTTGTGGTGTGAAAAACCTAATCACAAAGTACTATAATTGCCGGATCGTCTAAAGGTAGGACGTCGCTCTCTGAAAGCGAAAATTTTGGTT
>CAYGFL010000021.1:0-11053 GCA_964349165.1 uncultured Candidatus Saccharibacteria bacterium | reverse complement strand
AAGAAATGTATGCTGACATTTTAAGTGAGGGTAAGGATATAAAATTGATCAGATCATTATTGGATCACAAAGATGACTCCGTCGCCGAGATATTAAGAGAGCACATTAAAAAGCAAGTTAGTATTGGTATAAAGGTCCAACTTATAGGACCAAGGAGATCAGATGTTCACTTAGATGAAATTAAACAGAAAGATAAAGAAAGGTCCGTAAACAGAAAAACCATACCAACTAATTTTCAAATACCTGCTCAAATTATTATATATGCTGATAAGGTGGCAATAACTGATTTCAAGGATAATATAATCATTACTGTAGTAGAAAATACTAGCGTAAGAGAGACTTTTGAAAAAATGTTCGATTTTATGTTTGAAAATATAAAGGAAACGTACTAGAAACCATAATTAACCCACATTTTTTGCCTTCCTGTACACAAAATTGTCTAATTTCCCCCCTATTGCACATAAAATGGCTTGTTATATAATGATACCGAGGTTAGAAGCTTAGATTATTAGCAGTAATAATAACAACTATGAATAAAGCAGGAATCGTAGATGCAGTTCACGCAGTATTGGGAGGTACGAAGGTTCAGGCAGAGCAGGCTGTAGAAGCAATGCTCAATGGAATCGTCAACTCTCTCAAGAATGGAGAAGAGGTTTCTATAGCTGGTCTTGGTATCTTCTCGGTAAAACAGCGTGCAGCGCGAGATGCTAGAAATCCTCGCACAGGTGAGACTATCAAGGTAGCCGCTATGAAGGTGCCGAAGTTCCGAGCTGCAAAGGCGCTCAAGGAAGCAGTAAAATAACTCTGAAAATTCGCTCGAGCGCATTTTTAGTAGCAAAAGACCACCGTAGGGTGGTTTTTTGTTTATAATATATAATAATGAATGCATGAATAAAAAAATTGTAATATCTGGTGGATGTTTCTGGGGAATCGAAGAATTGATCAGGAGTCAACCTGGAGTAGTGAGCACCGAGGTTGGCTATACTGGTGGAAAAAATGAAAATCCTACTTATGACAACCACCCAGGTCACGCCGAAGCCGTCTCGATCGAGTATGATCCTACCAAGACATCTTATAAAAATCTTCTGGACTTCTTTTTCCAGATTCATAATCCTACTACGCTGAACCAGCAAGGTAACGACGTAGGAACATCGTATCGTTCAGCTATTTTTTATGGAGATGAAAATGAGAGAAAAGAGGGAGAGGAGTTTATCAAGATTGTAAATAAATCAAAACGTTGGAAAGACCTAGTCGTGACGACACTTGAGCCTCTTGGTATTTTTTATAAAGCAGAAGAATACCATCAAGACTATCTACAGAAAAACAATGGTGGGTATACTTGCCACGCAATATGGTTCGATAGCTATCTGAAATAGGTTCGAGTTAGGACTTGGTGCGGGATGGGGGAATCGAACTCCCGACAACAGTTTGGAAAACTGTAGTTTTACCACTAAACTAATCCCGCATGTATTCTTTCTAAGAACAAAGTCTATACTACCAGATACTAAAATTTTTGCTACTTTTTTTCCTCCACTTCCCTTTTGATCTCATCGACTTCCTCTTTGATTGCATCGACGACATGTTTGATCTCCGCTAGGCTCGCCTCTTCATCGCGGAGCTCTTTTGAAGTTTTTTCTGCAAGTTTCTTCTGACTCTTTGCTCCACTCAAGAGAATGGAGTCTCCTATGAAATAGGATACAAAAAGTCCTGTAGCGAGGAGAATGCCTACGACGATTATCATATTCACTGGTTCATAGAAGATGAAACCGAGAATACCTCCTTGAGCTTGCAGTATGTCTGCTGTATGCCAGACTCCTCTCCAGAACAGCACTATAGCGATACCACCTATGAGGGTGTATATAATTGGGTATTTACTGAGATGTCCCCTCACCCCATCTTCAAATTTATCGAAAAAATGAATTATTCTATTCATGTATACATTCTAACCCCTTGGGTCAAATATTGATACTGGCATTTTTTCTCCGGCAATGATTTTTGAAATCTTTCGACCACCGACCACAGAAGGAATAATACCAATTCCATTGCATCCCAGATTATATAGTAGTACTTTATTCTTCGGTTCCTCCCCTATCAGACGAATCCTATTCGGTGTGTAGCCCATGAGACCATGCCAGGTGAATTGATAGTCGATTTTTTTATTGGGATCCGTGTCATATTCTTTTTTTATGAAGGCATCGATGTCGGATTGATGAGTATCAGGATAATCGAAGTCGCGATGATAATTCTTCCTATCAGGAATCTCGACTTCAGGTCCACCGACACAGATGAGGTTGTGTTTTTGATCTTCCATTTCATGAATACGACGAGTAAGATAAAAATATGGATCTGGATGATCGTCAAAAGGATCGTTTTTAGGAGGATAGTATGATATCGCTGCACCAGCCTTATTCATATTTTCTAGATACCCTGACATATACCCCACTCTACCATTCACCAAGTGATGGAATTTCTTATCGATCGAGAGACCACCTTCATTTAATATCTGGATATCTTCGAAACCATTGGTACACAACACCACTTTCTCTGCATGTATGGTGTGCTTGCCTGCGTCGAGAAATACATTTTTATCTTTGAGAACTGTTTTTATAATGTGCGTATCTTCAAAAAGATTAAATCTTTGGGGATATTTCTTCAGTAAATACGCCACTATTTCTTGGCAAAAAAGCGCAGAGTTCATGCAGGCGGCCTGTTCTGTGACAACGGCTTGAAAAGATTTGTCTTCTGTCTCCAACTTTTCTAAGATTTTTTTATGCGGAACGAGTTCATAAAAATGGGAGAACATTTTCGGTAGTGTATCGAGAAAAGGAGCATTCTCATTTATTAACATTTTGTTTATAGGGAAACCAGCGAGATGCTCTATCTCTAGATCTTTCATCGCAAGCATTACCTGATGTAGATCGGAGAATCCTCTGGCTCCTGTGATACGAGAAAAAAGTATATCGAGATTGGCGTCTGTATACATCTCGTCGATAAGTATCCAACCAGAGTGTAGATCATGAAGTGCCCTTTTCGTCTTTTCGAAACCAAATTCTTCGACGATCTTTTCCAGTGGTCTCTCGAATCTCGCTATCACCTGCCCAGCGTTGTGCCCTGTCGCTCCATGAGCCAGCTTACCCTGATCAAAGACGGTGACTTTTTTGTTTGTATATTTTAAAGTAAAAAATGCCGTGGAAATACCTGCTATCCCTGCCCCGACTATCGCAATATCTGTATCTACATCATGTGATAGAGAAACAGGTTTGCGCATAGGGTCGAGCTGATGTATCCAAGGAGATTTGTTGATCTTCATTTATACATATTCTAACACCAACTCTGCATTTTATTAAAAAATCTGGTCGGAGCGCCGGGATTCGAACCCGGAGTCGCCTGTTCCCAAAACAGGAATGTTAGCCGTTACACTACGCTCCGATATTCACACATACTAACATATCATCCTCAAAGAACAATGTTTTCCATGAGATTCACTCTTGCGCGACGGGTGGTCGGATCCATCTTCACAGTTATGATATGGAATTGGAATTCTGCATCTAGACCATACTTTCTCTCGACCAAATATGTCTGGATAACCCTTTTCAACCGTCGAACCTTCAATTCATGGACATTCTCCTCTGGTCTATGTCCATTGGAGCCCCCTCCTACCCTATTCACGACACTTTTGACCTCAATAAAGTGGAGGATTTTGTCTTTTGCAGCTACTATGTCCAATTCACCCCACTTTTTCAAATAATTCCTTTCTATTATTAAAAATCCTCGTCTTTTCAGCCAGGTACAAGCTACATCTTCTCCAATATCCCCTACTTCGCGATTATTAAGGACGGTTTCACGTATATAAGCCATATTATTTGTCTTTTATAAACACTGTCCACAGACTTATCCCCAGTTTATGTGCGGGCGGCGGTAATCGAAACCGCGCTTCCTGCTTGGCAAGCAGGTGTTCTGCCACTAAACTACGCCCGCAATATAATCTTCTCTAGTTATGTCTCTAGCCAACATCTCAATCCATATTGAAATTTTACGCTTTAAGTATGCACTAGAAATACCCACACTGCAAACTCCATATGTTAATTTATTAGTTTTATGTTTTCCCCGTATTACCATGCCTTTATGAAAATCCTCATGCTTTAAATATGTGTGTTTGATCCAGTACTCCTTACATATTTTCTCATCCAGATCGGGATAAAGTAGTATCCAAGCCTTTATTCTAGGGCTTTTAAAACCACAAACTTTATCTAAAAATTGCATAAACACTTTAATCATTAGAGGATCTGTATTAGCAATCCAACACCTCCCTTTTGAGCTTTTATTACCCTCACCCCAATAAACCATTAGTCCAGCTATGAATAAAGGGTGGTATTTCAAGATTTCAAACTCCTCAATAGCCTCTTTTTCAGCTTGTTTATATAATTTATCGAGATTTTCCCCTCTAATTTTGTTTAGTTCTTGTAAACGTACTGTATGACCACTTTTTGCCAGTTCATAAAGCTTAAGAGACAACTCTTTCGACCAACCTTGGTTCCTAAACCAATCTGATAGGGTTGTTTTTGGAATCCCAAGCTCTTTCTCAATTTCCAAATAGCTTTTACCCAGTTTCCTTAATTGTGTAGCTTTTTCCTTATCTTTTCTCATGTGCTATATAAGTATAGCACGCGAGTTCGATTATATGAATAGTATTTAACTAAAAATATTTAAATATTCCTATTAAATGGTGCTCCCGGAGGGATTCGAACCCCCAACAACGGTTCCGAAGACCGGTATGATATCCATTTCACTACGGGAGCATTGCTGTACCTAGCTATAATACCTCATTGTGAGCTTTTGCCAAGCTATTATCCTCGAAGCAAGATCGACTTTCGACACCACAAGTGTCGCAGATTCCTTGTAATTCCTTAGTTTTATCGACTTTTTAGGTATTTCAAGGTACTTTTCGACCCAGGAAATCATAATTTTCATCATTTCTTGGCTTGATGTGGTGAAATATAAAGAAAAATTACCTTTCTTATGCTGTGGTGTGCCCCATAGACCAAGTCCTAGCATGAAAAATGGGTCCTTTGCTTTTTTCTCATATCCCCTTTCAGCTTCCTCATAGATAACCTTTTCTTTGAACACCTTCCTGGAACGCAGAGCGATGAGAGCTCTCATTCTTCCCCTCTCCATTTTTATCTTCAGGTTTTTTTGTAGATGTGACTTTTCAGACTCTGTCAGCCTAACATTTTTTACCCATGCACAAACGGCCGAGCGAGATACTTTCAACATCTTTCCAATCTCGGAATATGAAAGTCCCGTTCTGCGTAATTCTATTGCTTTTTTACTGTTATGAACACTGGTATTCATGGTGTACACCAGTATATCACTATTCACAACTATGCAAAAGCTAGCTTTGGTGCTAGAATCATTCTAATGAAAAAAACTGCTGAAAACACAGCGATTCCACCAGAAATATGCGAAGTTGTCGAAACTTTGGAAAAAGGTGGGTATGAAGCATACCTCGTCGGAGGATGTGTGCGTGATATTTTTCTTGGCAAAAATCCAAAGGATTGGGACATCACAACGAATGCAAATCCAGAACAAATAATCTCTCTTTTTCCCAAAACTTTTTATGAAAATACTTTCGGAACTGTTGGGGTAGTAAATGAAATGATAGAAGATCCAACTTTGAAGGTTGTAGAGGTCACTCCATACCGTCTCGAAAGCTCTTATAGTGACTTCAGACACCCGGACGAGGTCAAGTTCAGCAAGAAGCTCGAAGATGACCTCAAGCGTCGAGATTTCACCATTAACGCCATTGCAGTAACATTGTCTAATGGCGCTATAAAGGACGTTGTAGATCTGTATGGTGGTATAAAGGACATAAAGGACAGAATCATAAAGGCCGTCGGTAATGCTGATGATAGGTTCACCGAGGACGCCTTGCGTATAATGAGAGCCGTCAGGCTGGCAAATGACCTATGTTTCACGATTAACATCGACACAGAAAGGGCTATACAGAGCCATTCCTCCCTTCTGAAGAAGATCTCGAGCGAACGAATCCGTGATGAGTTTGTAAAAGTCATAATGTCGAAAGAACCTAAGAAAGGTATTGAACTCATGGAAAAGCTCGGTATTTTGAGTCTTATCATCCCCGAACTTGTAGAGGCAAAGGGTGTAGAGCAGAACCAAGCCCATGCCTATGACGTCTGGGAACATCTTCTGCGCACCCTTCAACACTCTGCAGACAAGGAATGGCCTCTAGAAATACGACTTGCTTCCCTATTCCACGACATTTCCAAGCCAGAGACACGTAGAGTTTCACATGAAACAAAGCAATTCACCTTTTATGGACATGAGGTAGTTGGTTCACGTGTAACAAAAAAGATACTTGAGAGACTGAAGTTTCCAAGCAAAACTATAGAAAAGGTAGTGACCTTGGTGCGCTGGCACATGTTTTTCTCCGATACAGAGACTATTACCCTCTCTGCTGTACGTAGAATGGTGGCAAATGTCGGCAAAGATAACATATGGGATCTTATGAATGTGCGTATTTGTGACCGTATAGGTACAGGAAGACCAAAGGAGAATCCGTACAGATTACGTAAATATAAGTCCATGGTTGAGGAAGCTCTGCGAGATCCTATCTCTGTTGCGATGCTTAAAATAGACGGTAAACGCATAATGGAGGTTACACATGAAACACCTGGACCAAAGATTGGCTATGTTTTGAACGCCTTACTGGAGGAAGTCCTAGAAAATCCGAAGCTTAATGAAGCCGAGTACCTAGAAGATAAGGCTATGAAACTAGTTAAAATGCCAGAAAAAGACCTGAAAAATCTAGCTGAGAAGGCAAAAGAGAAGAATATGGAGCTCGAAGAGGGTAATATCGAGGAAATACGTAAGAAGTACCATGTTTCATAAGAAACATTCTGTATTATGTCTCACGTGAAACATATTTAGTCATAAAATTGGCACAAATAAACCGCGTGTGATACGCAGTCATCAGGTTAGAAATTAATGATTGCGCGTCTTACGCGGTTTGAGATTGTGAAATGTGTTTGTTGAAGGAGTCCATATGACTCAACGGAAACTGACCTGCGAGGCCGACTGAGAGATGAAACGGTTTGATGCTAAAAGTTAAAAATTTTCCTTGGAGAGGAAATGATGAATTGTTTTGAAGCAAAACACGTTCAAAGTCAGAGCTGGCAAAGGGTTGTTTCCTCTTCTTTGACATTTCAAAAAAAGAGCCTGCTACCCACACCTTGAATTGTTGAAGAACAATGTAATATTTTTCTCGGTTGCAATACTACGGATCTGAATACATTCTATCATTCATAAAAGACATGTAAAGGACACTAGTGTAAAAATCTGGGGATAACTTGTTTATTAGTAGAAATATTTGTCCTTTATTTCAAAACAATCTCTATAGGACAATGATCCGAACCCATAACATCGGCATGAATACTGGCAGATACCACTCTATCTCTGAGAGCAGGGGAGACGAGTACATAATCTATTCTCCAACCAATATTTCTATCTCGAGAATTTGCGAAATGTGACCACCAAGTATAGTGACCATTGCCTTTATGAAAAATTCTGAATGTATCTACGAACCCCGCATCGATGAATGCTTGGAAACCTTCTTGTTCTTCTTTTGTGAATCCTTTTACTCCTTCATTTTCTTTTGGTCTCGCTAGATCATCTGGAGTGTGCGCAACATTGAGATCTCCGCAAAAAATAACTGGTTTATTTTTTTCCAAATATTTGCAATATGCGAGGAATGCCGGGTCCCAATGTTTGTGACGAAGGGGAATACGACTCAAGTCTTCCTTTGCGTTTGGAGTATATACAGTCACGATATAAAAGTCTCTGTACTCTGCTGTGATAACGCGTCCTTCTGTCATAGGATCTCCATACTTGTCTGCCATAGGAGCGAACTTCTTAGCCGTATTTTCAGGAATACCGTTCAATATGGATAGGGGAGTCGTCTTGCTAAATATCGCTGTGCCAGAGTAGCCTTTCTTTACAGCAGAATTCCAATATTCCTCATATTCAGGAAGGTCGATCACAGCCTGGTGCTGTTCTGCTTTCGTCTCTTGTAGACAGAGGATGTCTGGCTTGTGTTCTTTTATAAAGGGGAGGAAGTTATCTTTTTTTAGGACAGCACGTATACCATTTACATTCCAAGAAATTATCTTCATGAGAAGATGATACTACTTATTCCTCTTGTTGTGAAACTCTTTGTGAATTTTCTTCAATTGATTGTCGGTGACATGAGTATATATCTGCGTCGTACCGATATGCGCATGACCGAGGAGCATCTGCACAGAGCGTAAGTCTGCGCCATTCGACAATAGATCGGTGGCGAACATGTGTCTCATCACATGAGGTGTAACTTTTTTTGAAATTCCTGCTTTGATGGCATATTGTTTTACTATTCTTTCTATTGAACGACGGGTGAGTCCCAGTTCTTCCTTCTCTGCGCGTTCTTTTCCATCTACTTTAACAAAAAGGGCATCGTCTACATCTGTTCTTTTATCCAAATACTTTTTCACAGCATCTTTCGCCTCTTGAGAAAGAAAAACGACTCGTATTTTTTCTCCTTTACCACGTATGGAGAGTTCATCAACATGCAGATCCATATCTCTAGTCAAAGCACATAGTTCGGAAACACGTAGACCTGTAGAAAAAAGTAGTGCGAGAATTGCTTTGTCTCTCAACGACTTCACATCATTTCCTTTTGGCGCATCCATGAGTCTTTTCAATTCATCTTGTGAAATGAGGTCTAGATGACGTTCACCAACCTTTGCAAGCTCTATGTATTCGGGGGAGAGGGTCTTCACACCTCTTTTTGCCATGTATTTCAGAAAGGCTCGTAGGGCAATGAGGTGATAGTTCTGTGTCTTTTTCTTCAAAGTCTCTCCGGTGGCTCTATTGTTACCTCCAGATTGACGATTGAGCCATAGACGGTAGTTGCGTACAGCATTTTCGGTAATATCACTAGCCTCCTTTACCTTCGCAGAGTCGATGAAGCGATTGAGATAATGATCATAGTTTTCAACGGTTTTTACCGATCGACCCTTTTCTATCTCTATGTATTCGAGGAATTCCTGCTTTAGGGTCTTTATATTGTGCGACATGGTTATAGTATAGCAAACTAGGGCATGTTTTCAGATACTTGACAAAAATCTAGTATATGCTAAGATGCTAGTCAGATGACCTTTGAAGCTAGCTACATTGTGTAGTTGGCCTGGTTATCTGGAAAGGATCGAATGAACAGTCCGCCCTTTGCTTCCGGATTTCAGTCCGGAGAATTGAATTTAAAAAACCTGGCGACCACGACGTCCTGATCGACGCCCGGCCCATGCCAAACAAAGAAAGGAGGTAAACACTAAAGACCTACCACCGCTCGATGGTTGAGTAGTGGAAAGGCTGGTAGCCAACAAGTAGTTGGCCAAAACAATCATTGCCCCACCGGCTATGAAACCCCCGGTAGCACGCTGCTACTGGGGGATTTTTTTATCCCTTGCATTCTCACCTCATTCATGCTATTATCCTTCATCATGCTTACAACCAGACAGAAAGCCAATGTTATCAAGGCAGTAGCCATACACGACAAGGATACAGGTTCTCCTGAAGTCCAGATTTCTATTTTGAGTAAGAAAATCGATGAATTGGCACTTCATCTCAAGAAACACAAGAAGGATAATCACTCTCGAAGAGGTCTACTAGCTATGGTTGCAGACAGACAGTCTCACATGAACTATCTCAAGAAAAAGCATCCGAAGCGTTACACTTCTATCGCAAGAAAGCTTGATCTCAAGGTTAAATAGTTTTTAGTGCTATACTAATAGCTAGGTTTGCATGATTTTAATAAGTTTTAGTAATTTTTAATTTTAATATGTCAGTAATAAAACATAAAGAACAACGTGTCGGAATCTATATCGACACACAGAATATCTATCATAGTGGAAAAAATCTATATCATTCGAAAGTAAATTTCGGACAGATCGTCAAGGACGCTCTCATGGATAGATCTCTAATACGCGCAGTGGCATACGTCATCACTACAGAAGCAGGGGATGAGAAAGCCTTTTTCGATGCTCTTACAAAGATGGGTATAGAGACGAAAACAAAAGATCTACAGATCTTCGGTAGTGGAGCAAAGAAAGCTGACTGGGATGTCGGTCTCGCTATAGACGCAGTGAAGCTCGCGCCCAAGCTCGATGCTGTTATCCTCGTAACAGGTGACGGAGACTTCGTGCCACTCGTAGAATATTTACAAATGAACCAAGGATGTCAGGTAGAAGTAGTGTCATTTGGAAAATCCACTTCATCGAAACTCATCGAAGCAGCTGATGACTTCATAGACCTAGATCAAAATCCACACAAATATCTCCTCGGTAACAAAAATAAATCAAAATAATCTGCTATAATAAGGAGGATGAATGAGAATCCAAATCTAGTAGTTAAGGTGAATAATACTACACCACCTCCAGAAGTACCTAAAAACTTTGTTCAAAAACCTATTCGTACCTATGAGAGCGATATCGCCGAAGCTCTTGGTAAAAAACAGGTATCTGTAGCGACTATTGCTATCGCAGAGAACACAAGAAAGATAGAAACCGAAAGAAAAGTTGAAGCAGAAAAACAAGTGGAATCTACAGCACAAGAGGTACCAAAAGATAAAGTGCCTTTTGATTGGGCGCCTGTAAAAAAATTAGTCATTCTCGTATTCAGTATCGGTCTCATCGGAGGTGGAATATTCGGAGGTTATTATCTATATCAGAAAAGTCCACTAGGTGTCGCCCCAGCACCAGAACCGAAAGCTATCACTATTTCTAGCCTGATACCATCAGACAATCAGACATATTTCGATATCGGTAAAATGACTGGAGACAGGCTCATCTCTGCTCTGTATACACATCTGAACAATCAAGCTCCGAAGAGTGGTATCGCTCTCGGAAAAATAACAGAAATAATCGTAGTAGAAAACATATCAGACTCTGGAGCAGAACCTGTGCAGATACGTGTCGCTGGATCTGATTTTATAAAAAAATCTTCT
>CAYGFL010000020.1:0-11450 GCA_964349165.1 uncultured Candidatus Saccharibacteria bacterium | reverse complement strand
ACCTCGGATAATCCCCGCACTGAAGACGCGGAGAAAATTATAGAAGAAATGAAAGCTGGAAGTATTGTTATTGAACCATTTAAAAAAGAAAACTTAGCTACGTCTAGTTACGATGTGACTCTAGGTGAATACTATTTTCGTGAACAAAAACCAAATTACTTTTTGAGTCATTACAATATATATAACAAAAGACATACAGATTATGTATGGGGTACCGAGGCGATGAAAGCCGAGGTGGCTACAAAGACTTTCAAGAATTTTGCCAACTTCGAATGGGTTGGGGTCTCCCCTACGGACAAGATTATTCTCATAGAACCTGGTGAGACGATATTGGCACACACGAATGAATTCATAGGAGGTAGAGACCACGTAACAACAATGATGAAAGCCCGATCTTCTCTCGGAAGAAATTTCATAGAGATATGTAAATGTGCGGGTTGGGGTGATGTCGGTTATATCAATAGGTGGACAATGGAGATAACCAATAACTCTAGACACTATGCTATACCATTGGTAGTCGGAAGACGCATTGCTCAACTGGTATTTTTTGAGACTGGTCCAATACTAAAAGATGATTATAGTAAAATTGGTAAATACCAGATACATACTGATATTCAAAAGATGAAGAAAGAATGGAAACCAGAAAGTATGTTACCTAAGTTGTATATGGATAGAGATATTAAAAAATGAAAACCAGCATCATCGCCGCTATCACTGGTAAAAACCACGCAATCGGCAACGGTGGTAAGTTACTCGTGTACATCTCCGACGACCTCAAGCGTTTCAAGAGCCTCACTCTTGGTCATGCGATCATAATGGGTCGAAAAACCTATGAATCTATCGGTAGGGCTTTGCCTGGGCGCCAAAACTTCATCGTCACTCGCAACACCAATCTTCAAGTCCCGGACGCAATCATCTGCGCGAGTCTCACAGAAGCTATAGAGAAAGCCGGCGAATCGGAAATGGCAAGTGCAAACGAAAATAAAGAGATTTTTTTAATCGGCGGTGGAGAGATATATGCTCAAGGACTTCCCTTTACAGACAAGCTCTACCTAACACTAGTAGAGAGTAATGTAGAAGGAGATGTTGTCTTTCCAGAATATAGTGAATTTAAAAAAGAAATTTTCAGAGAAGACAGATTTGATGAAAAAACAGGACTAAAATATAGCTGGGTAGACTTAGAGAAATGAGAAGAGAGGGCACTTACCCCTTCACTTCAATACCAAGAGACAGACACGATCCTTCGATGATCTTCATCGCCGCATTTATATCATTTGCATTTAGATCTGGCATTTTTCGTTCTGCGATCTCTTTTACCTTTGCTCTAGTGATGGTTCCCGCTTTCTTGAGAGCTTGTTTACCAGAACCTTTCTCTAGGCCTGCCGCTTTTAGAATAAGAGAGCTTGCTGGAGGAGTCTTCAATACGAAACTGTAGGTTCGGTCTTCATAGACAGTGATAACCACAGGGACGATGTCATTTCCCATTCCTTTTGTAGCGTCGTTGAACTTCTTTGTGAAGTCACCGATATTAACACCTGCCTGACCGAGGGTAGGTCCTAGAGGAGGAGCTGGGGTTGCCTTTCCAGCTGGTGCACTTACCTTTACGATTTTAATTATTTTTTTAGCCATGGTTTTCCTAGATTACCCTATATCTTCTTAACTTGCAAGAAATCGAGCTCGACTGGAGTCTCGCGACCGAACATGGAGACGAGGACCTTGATCTTTCCATGGTCATTATCTACCTCACTGACCTTGCCTTCTAGATCCTTGAAAGGCCCATCTACGATCTTCACTATCTCATCTATAGCGAGATCGATGGTGTGTTTTACATCATCTTTGTTCATACGAGTGAACAACATATCAACCTCCTTTTTTTCTAGAGGTACAGGGAACACTCCAGAACCGACGAAACCAGTGACTCTAGGAGTATTGCGCACGACATACCAAGAGTCATCTGTCACGATCATATCCACGAGCACATATCCTGGATATATTTTTTCTTCTTCTTCCACTCTTTTACCTCCTTTTATTTTTATCTTCTTTTCGGTTGGTACAAGAACATTGAAAATGCGGTCTTCCATTCCTAGGGATTCGATGCGCTGTTTCAAATTTCTAGAAACAGCATTTTCGTATCCAGCGTATGTGTGGATCGCATACCAATTTCTTTCTCCTCCTATTTGTTGTTTACTCATAATTATTTATTTTAATTTTCTATACGATGAGAGTAAGGAGTTTCGAGAATATGAAATCGAAAAGAGCTAGTAGTAGAGCTGTGGCGACAGACACCACAACAACAGCTAGAGCGTAGCTTATAGCCTGCTTTCTCGAAGGCCATGTGACATGCGCCATTTCTTCTCGTGTTTCTTTGATATATTCGGTAATTTTCATGTTATTAAAAATCCCCTCCCCGGGGTTATGGGGATATAGTACATTTTAGTTATGAGGAAGTCAACTATCTGACTCGCTATCGGATCTCGTAAGTTATAGAGACTCGAGAAGTGATCTTCTGTTCACCTGCTGGGACTTGTGGAGCTGGAGCTGAAGCAGTCTTCACAGACATCATATCTCCACCCAATGCTTCACGACCGTAGTAGATAGGTTCTTCACCCTGGTCATAGAAACTCGTGATGCGCACTAGGCGAACACCGAGCTCTTTTGAAAGTTCTTTAGCCTTCTTCTTTGCATCCTTTATCGCGAGCTCACGCGCCTCTGCTTTTACAGTATCGATTTCATCTATAGAGAATGTGAGACCATTTACATTCTGTACATCGAGAGCACCGATAGTTGCAAAGAGGGCTCCGGCTTTCTTTAGATCACGAACTTTCACCTCTATAGTCTGACTAACATCATATCCAGTGAGAGTAGATTTACCGCAAGAACCACCTCCGATACATAGTGTCTGTATGTATTCGTAATGAGGATTGATATTGTATGAAGTGGTTTTTATGTCACGATCCTCTACACCTGCGTCTTTGAGAGCTTTGAGGGCGGAGTTGATCTTGTTCGTAGCCTTGGTCTGAGCTTCATCTACCATCTTTGCAGTCTCTGTAACACCAAAAGAGAATGTCGCGATATCTGGGATTGAGACTGCCTCTCCTTTACCTGTGACGCTGATAGCATTCATAATTGGGTCATTGCCTATGGATTTCCATGCTTTGACAGAGATCACAGCCAAGAAAAGACATAGTAAAATACCTACTGCCAAGCCAACTTTCCAAACTCTCACCTTTAGATTTTCGTTATTCATATTTTTATATATTTGATAAGTTCTAATTAATTTTAATATTTGCACTATAGCACGCGTCAATGAGATTTTCAAATAAAGCTAGCACCGTCATCTGACCTACTCCTCCTGGGACTGGAGTGATCATACCTACTATTTCTTTCACTTTTTCGAAGTCCACATCGCCCTGTAGACCACTTTCAGTGCGAGTGATACCCACGTCTATGACGATTTGACCATTACTTATGTATTCAGGACCGATAAAGTGAGGTTTGCCTATAGCCACTATTACTATATCTGCGCCTCTCGTCTTTTCTTTTACACCCTCTGTCTTGCTGTCGCACATTGTAACTACAGCCCCTTCTACTTCGCACATCTTGGCGATAGGCTTGCCGACAAGTTTCGATTGCCCCACGACAGTGACTTTCTGTCCAGATAGATTTATTTTGTAAAAATTTAAAAGATCTTTTATCCCCCTGGCGGTGGCTGGCATGAATACAGTAGATGGTGTAAGTCCATCTGTATCCTTGTGAGGACGTATGGCATCTATTATTATTTCAGGATCTAGATGTGGTGGTAAAGGTAGTTGAACAATTATCCCATGTACACTATCATCATTGTTATATTTTTCGATATGATCTAAAACTTCTTTTTGAGTTACTTTTTCATCCAGTTGAACATGTATCTCCTTTGCACCTATCTTCTGTGCAAAAGACTTTTTGGCTTTTATAAAAGCATCGGAGTCCGCTCGCTCGCCCACTTGTATTATCACAAGGCAAGGCACAAAAGAGAGTTTTTTAACTCTTTCAATTAGTTTGGACATGTAAGCTTCGCGAGCTTTTCTACCATCGAGGAGTTGCATGGGGATTAGAGTAACACGGATTTGGACCCGAGACTACTTCCTCGCTTCTGCAATAGTCTTCTCGATATTCGGTGGCACCACTTCGTAATGATCGAATTCCATAGTCGAACTTCCTTGTCCTGAAGTCATAGAGCGGAGCTGTGTAGTGTATCCAAACATTTCTGATAGGGGCACTGTGGCATGTAGAACTTTTGCCTGTCCTCTCTCTGTCATTTCTAGTATTGTTCCTCTCTTTGAAGAGATACTTCCTGTAACATCTCCCATGAACTTGTCTGGAAATAGCACCTCTATTTTCATTATAGGTTCGAGGATGACTGGCTTGGCTCTTTTTGCACCTTCTTGGAAAGCTTGCGAAGCGGCGATTTTGTATGCGATTTCAGATGAGTCCACATCATGATACGAACCGAAAGTAAGCTCACAAGAAATATTCACCATGCGGAACCCTGCGACGATACCGCGATCCATAGCTTCGTGTACTCCCTTTTCAACTGCAGGGATGAACTCTGTCGGTATGACTCCTCCTTTTATAGAGTTGATGAATTCGAAATCATCATATCGGCTGACATTCTTCGGAATCTTTGCTCCTGGCTCTAGCGGCTCGAGAGGTTTGAGGGTGATCTTCACGTGACCATACTGACCTTTACCTCCAGATTGCTTGATATACTTGTGCTCTGCTTCTGCAGTTCCGAGTATTGTCTCGCGATATGCTACTTGTGGCTTGCCGACATTGGCCTCGACGCCGAACTCGCGCTTCATACGATCCACCATGATTTCGAGATGCAACTCACCCATACCAGAGATGATAGTCTCTCCAGTTTCAGAGTTAGAAGATATTCTAAATGTAGGATCTTCATTACCAAGCTTCTTGAGTGCCATACCCATTTTCTCTTGATCCGCTTTCGTCTTTGGCTCGATACGTAGAGAAACCACAGGATCGACGAACTTGATAGCTTCGAGAATTATAGGCTTTTCTTCATCACAGAAAGTGTGGGATGTGAGAGCATCTTTGAGCCCCACTGCGGCAGCGATCTCTCCAGAGAAAACTTTTTTCACTTCTTCTCGATCATTTGCCTGTAGACGCACGATGCGACCTAGTCGCTCTCGCCTACCAGTCTTCGAGTTATATATGTATGATCCCGCCTCGATAGTTCCAGAATATACTCGGAAGAATGTGAGTTGTCCTACGAATGGGTCGTTTTGAAGTTTGAAAGCAAGAGCAGAAAAAGGTTCGCTGTCATCTGGCTTGCGGAATATTGTCTCTCCTGTATTTGGATCTATACCTTTCACTGGAGGAATATCGATAGGAGAAGGTAGATAATCGACGACGGCGTCTAGCACAAGCTGAACACCGACATTTTTAAGCGCAGACCCTGTGAATACTGGGAATATCTTGTTGGCAATGACGGCTTTTCGGATCACTCTTTTCAACTCATCGATTGAAATCTCTTTTCCTTCTAGGAAAGCCTGCATAGTAGCATCGTCATACTCGACGACACGCTCGACGAGCTCTTGTCGATATTTCTTTGCATCAGCAAGCATATTTTCAGGTATTTCTTTTTCGATGACATTAATTCCTTTTTCTCCATCGAAGAAATACGCTTTCATTTTCAATAGATCTACAACTCCATTGTGATCCCCTTCTAGACCTACTGGCAATTGGAATCGGATCGCGTTTTTATTCAGACGTTCTAGTATAGATGCAAAAGATTTTTCAAAAGATGCTCCAGTTCTATCCATTTTATTTATAAAACAAAGTCGAGGTACATTGCTCTCATCTGCATAACGCCAGTTCGTCTCTGACTGTGGTTCTACTCCCGCAACTCCGTCGAAAACAACGACGGCTCCGTCGAGCACACGTAGAGAACGCTTCACTTCTACTGTGAAGTCGATGTGACCTGGGGTGTCGATGATATTGAAACGATGCTTGAGAGAGACATCTGGCTTGCCATCCGGACCTTTCATATCTCGGCGATATGTAGGATTCCAAAAACAAGTAATAGCGGCAGCAGTTATAGTGATACCTCTCTCTCGCTCCTGTTCCATCCAGTCCGTAGTCGTGGCACCGTCATGAACTTCTCCGATCTTGTGGATTTCTCCAGTGTAATAGAGGATGCGTTCGGATGTTGTGGTTTTACCCGCATCGATGTGGGCAATGATACCGAAGTTACGTACTTTTTCTAGTGGATAGTCGCGGTTCATAAATTACAAATTGATAAATTGAATTAATAAGAAAGTAAGATGTAGCTTACCTTATATAGGGATAAAATGCAAAAACTAGCATTTATTAATTATCAACCTAAAACCCTATCACATGCTAGATATATTCAGATCCTTACATATCTTCTTTGCTAGAAAATCATTTATTTCTGTATGCCTCGGTACTGTCGATATGAGATTATTAGAGACATTTCTAAACACTGAGTGTTTTGAACCCTCTCTGAATAATACGCAATGATTGCGTTCTAGATGTTTAATCAAATCTCTCCTTTTCAAGATGGTTAGGCCGGAAGTTTTATATTGATCAATTCTCTTCGAGTAGAAGCAGTGCTGCGGGAATGTGAGCGAGATGATTGTTTATTTGATTCAAGTATAAGAAAAAGTGCTTCCCGTAGATTTTCACGAGCTTCTGTAAGAGTCTTGCCCTGGGTATTTACTCCCGGAATTTCTTCAACCCAAGCCACAAACCAATTTTTAGTCTTTTTATAGACGGCTGTAAATTGATTCTTCGTAGGCATATTGTAATTGTATCAAAATTGCTAGTCTCTTTCAACCACAAACCCTATCGCGCTCTTTTTCTGACTCATTGTTCTCTTCAAGGTGCCAAATTGGAACCTTACAGATATAGGATAAATTACTTCCCTTTCCAGTGGACTACTTTATTTTCCACAAGCATCATAATTTTATTGAGAATAAATCCCATAACACCGGTTATGAGAATAGCTGCATACATGTCTGCTGTTTGATATACGAGTTGAGAATCAATAATTCTCTTACCCAATCCGGCATCGGTCCCGATAAACATTTCTGTCACTATGACGATAATGAGTGAGAGTGATATAGCTACACGAAAACCACTAAATATTTGAGGTAGAGCTTCTGGAAAGATAACCTTAGTGAATAGTGCAGATCCTTTAATCTTCATTGTATTGGCTACTCTGACACGAAGCTCCTTTCCGAGATGTACCCCATACATGGAATTAATAAGAATTACTAAACCTGCACCCCACGCTGTCACAGCAAATTTGGCTTGGTCACCAATCCCGAACACGAGTAAAAATAATGGAAATAAGGCGGTTGTTGGTATACCTCGGAAGAATTCAACAGTAAACTCCAATGCATTATATACTTTGCTTGAATAACCCATAAGGAGACCTAGAGGCACTCCAATAATTGTTGCAATGCCAAATCCTATTAGTACTCGGTAAAGGGTGTGGGCAATGTCTGTTAGCATTGATCCACTTTGGAATGAAGCCGTGAGATGGGTAAATACATCGTATGGAGAAGCTAAGAAGAGCGGGCTCACAAATTTGAAATATGAAATAAGCTGCCATAGACAGAGTAGGATTATCGGTATGAGAACATAATATAATTTCTTATTTTTCATATTCAAAGGTATTAAGAATGGCATTACGAAGCTCGGTAAATTCAGGACTTGAAAGCATATCTAATGTTCTAGGTCGTGGAAGTTTTACCTCAAATATTTTCTTGATTTTTGCCGGTCGAGGAGAAAGAACAACCACTCTGTCTGCAAGAAAAATAGCCTCATCAATATCATGGCTTACAAACAAGGTTGTTATTTTCTTCTCCTGCCAGATATCTAAAAGTTCTAACTCCATCTTTCGAGTCGTTGAATAATCTAGAGCAGAAAAAGGCTCATCCATAATAAGGATGTTGGGGTTAGAGGCTATCGCTCGACAGATTGAGACGAGCTGTCGTTGTCCACCTGAAAGTTCATAAACAAATTTATCTTTTGATTGCAGTAAACCAACTTTAGTAAGAAGATGTTCTGCTATCTTTATACTTTCATCTTTTGTCACACCAGCTATCTCAAGTGGGAAGATGACATTATCTACCACAGTCCTCCAAGGGAATAAACTCTCATTGTAATTTTGAAATACAAAACCAACATTTGCGTCTTTAGGCTTCTTATTATCAACGAATACTTCACCAGAGTTTGGCTCATCCAGTCCAGCGACAATATTAAGCAAGGTCGTCTTACCCGATCCATTGGGACCGAATACTGTAACGAATTCTCCTTTATTTACCTCTAGATCAACACCATCAATAACTCTGGTTACGCCAGAAGACTTTTTAAATTCTTTAGTTATTGAGCGGATGAAAATCATTACTTATAGATAACATTTTCTACATCCACTTTGGTCTCTATTATTTTATTTTCATAAAATATATCGACAAACTTCTGAATAGCACTGATATCTTGAGCAGAAAAATCTGTATACATTTTGAAGAATGGTAATGTAACTATTTTAGAAAGATCAGCGTCAAGCGGGGTGTATCCCTTGAGAAATACTCTGGCGCTATCGGGATCAGCATTTATTTCTTCGGTAGCTTTTTTAAATACCGCAACAACCTTTCTAGTAGTGTCTGGGCTCTGATTTAAAAAGGTCGTGGATATATTACCTACACCACCGTAAAATGGGGCTGCAATATATTTCATCGCGGGAGAAGGGACTAGTACTTTGGCAATGCCTTTCGAAGTTGCGATTGTTACTACTGGTTCGAGAGCGATAACTGCATCTACCTGACCAGATTCAAGTGCCTGTACTTGAAGCGGAATCGCTAGCTCAACCAAAGTAACATCGGTATCTGTAGAAAGATTATTTTTAGCAAAAATTTCTTTTGAAATCGTTCTCCACTGAATGCCTGGAAATATACCAACCTTCTTACCCTTCAGATCATTTATCGAACCAATAGTGCTATTTTTCTTTACGATAATACTTTCCGTTATATGATTTTCATCACTTCCATTTCCAGCAAATATTTTGAATGACCCCGGCTGTTTACTTTCTGCAATCATCGTTATTCCTGTCGCTGCACCTGGAGCACCGAGGTCAATCTGTCCATTAAGAAGAGCGTCGATGAGCTGGTTGGGTGCTTCAAACCTTATAGGTTCTACCTCCAGTCCGACTTCGGTAAAATATCCTTTTTCTACCGCAAGAAACAAGGGCAAACCATGGACAAGCGGAACATATCCTATTTTTACTATATTTGTTTCAGGCTGATCTGATGATTTGTCTTTGGTATAAACTACTCCAAATATTACAATCAGAACTACAAGTATTAAGATCAATATTTTCTTCATAATTATTTATAGAATATATTGGACAGATCAGGTTTTGTCTTAAGCTCCCCAATTGTCACTAGGAAATCTATAAATGAAGTAAACATTTCTGGCTTAAAATCTTTAGTAGAAACCATTTTCACGAGATTGATTTTTTGAGCCACTGCATCATCAAGAGTATAGGTTGTCTTCGCTACGCTTCTTGCAAGAGTTGGATCAGATGTGAGTACATCATTACCTTCATCCATAGCCTTAACTACTTTATCTGCAAGAGATGGATGTTCTGCTGCAAATGAAGTGCTAAACCAGTAACCACCAAATGCTGCGTGATTGATTTGAGAAGCGAAGATTGATTCAGGCACAACCTTCTTGAAACCAAACTTTTCTACACCAATAGTGTAGTTAGGTTCATATGAGAACAGTGCATCAATTGCTCCAGATTCAAGAGCTTGGAGTTGATTTGGCGGAGGTAACTGAACGAATTCAGTCCCGGTATAATCTACACCTTTTGTTTTAAAATATTCCTTGAGGAAGTTCATTCCTGTGGTCCCTGGAAACACACCAATCTTTTTGCCTTTCAAATCTGCAAGAGACGCAATCTTAGAATCTTTTTTAACCATTAGTGCATCAAATTGATTGTCTAGAGAGATATCAGTAACAGTTACAAGTTTTACATTTCCAGAACTAACAAGCTCCCCTGTCATTACAGGTATCAAACTCAAAAATGGGACGTAATCTAATTCTTTACGGACGAGTGCCTCATAAAGCTGCTGGCCACTCTGAAGTGGTACAAGCTGTACCTTTACGCCTTCCTTAGCAAAGAATCCTTGCTTGTCTGCAATATGTAATGGGAGAAAACCAATATTTGGAGCGTAACCAATTTTTACAACATATTCATCAGTCTTTTGTGACTTTGTTGCAAATATAACAATAAGGACCAGAACAATAACTGCACCGACTATCCATGATAATTTTTTCATACCTTTATAGTAACAAAAACCCTATTACCACGCAAAGTGAGCGAAAGCCTTGTTTGCCTCTGCCATCTTGTGAGTATTCTCACGCTTCTTCACTGCATCTCCTTCGTTCTTGGACGCTGCAATGATTTCATCCGCAAGCTTCTCTGACATACCCTTACCCTTCTTTCCTCTAGCAGCTTCTACTATCCATTTCATAGACAGAGCCTGTCGTCTCTCTGGACGGACTTCGCGAGGAACTTGGTAGTTGGCACCTCCCACTCTTCGAGAACGTACTTCCATAGCTGGCGCTGTATTTTTTAGGGCCGCTTCGAAAACTTCCAGGGGTTCAGTCTTTGTCTTTTCTTTCAAAGATGTGAGACAGTCGTATACGATCTTGCGAGCCGCATTTTTATTTCCAGAATACATGACGTAGTTGATGAGCTTCGCCACCTTTAGAGATTCATAGACTGGTTCAGGCTTTACCGGGTATTTATTTTTTATTTTTCTTCGCATGGTATTTTATTTAGCTGCCTTAGGCTTCTTATTTCCGTATTGACTTCGACCCTTTCGTCTCTTCTCTACTCCTGCTGCATCGAGAACTCCTCGAACTACTGTATATCGTAGTCCAACGTCCTTTACACGACCTCCTCGTAGAAGAACTACTGAGTGTTCTTGTAGTGAGTGTCCTTCTCCTGGGATGTATGCTGTAACTTCCATACCATTCGTTAGACGTACACGAGCGATTTTTCGGATAGCGGAGTTAGGCTTCTTCGGAGTCTTTGTCGTAACTTTTATACATACTCCTCTTTTAAATGGAGATGGGAAAAAACGTGGACGATTCTTGATCGTGTTGAAACTCTTTGTAAGAGCGATAGATTTCGATTTTCGGGTAAATCTAGTTCGTCTCTGTCTTATAAGCTGATTTATTGTTGGCATTCTCTACTTTTTTTATACTAAATTGATAATCACAGAGATCTGACTTTTTTCACCTAGTGGTTACTCATGTCTCTGGTCGTCTTACAACGTTCGGTTACTCTACTATATATATGAAAAAAAGGCAATAAAAAAGACCGTCTGTGTGAAGAAGGTCTTTGAGTCTAAAGC
>CAYGFL010000019.1:0-11458 GCA_964349165.1 uncultured Candidatus Saccharibacteria bacterium | reverse complement strand
GCCCACAATCTTCTTTCCTCCAAAGTGAGAAAGGTCATATGCTTCGATGCGGAAACCCTTCTTTATAGCACCTTCCGTTTTTATTAAGGCGATATCTTGGATGTGCATGAGAGCATATATTGTTCTTTTAGTCTCTTCGGCTTTTTCAAATTCTTGTTTTTTTGCATATTCTTTCATTTCTTTTTCCAAGGTTAGTATAAGTTCCTTTTTTTTGCCTTGAAAAAAAAGTGAGATATTTCTTACCGTTTTTTTATATTTATCTTTTGCATCAGGAGCACTTATATCTGGAGAAAGTTTAATGGATTTATAAAAGGATTCCTGATGAATCTTACCATCTCGAAAAGGAAAAAGTTTTCTTACAATGCGCAAAGATTCTCGCAATAACGAAGGCTGGGGATATGGCCCAAATTTTTCTTTTATTTGAAATTTGAGAAGTTCTTGATTTACTGTGTCCATTGTTCTACCTCTTATAATCAGGACTCTGGGAAATTCTTCTTTGGTAATGACAACGTAATTATAACTTCGATTATCTTTTTCCTTAGTATTGAAATATGGTTGATTTATTTTTATTAAATTGTTTTCGAGAATGATAGCCTCGAGTACAGAGTCTGTTTCTGTGAATTCTACTTTGTCTGCTTTGGTCACCATGTCGACAAGTAGAGGACCTCGAGTGTGCATAAGATCGGATGAAAAATAACTGCGCACTCTGTCATTTAGCGAAGTAGCTCTACCTATATATAGAATATTTCCTTCTTTGTCTTTGAAAAAATAGACTCCTGGAGAATCCGGCAGATTTAATAATATTGGTAATAGTTGACTATTCATAATTTCCATGATATCAATTATACAGATATTGGCAAGCAATCACGCTAGTCAATGAGAAACGAAAGGAACTATGGAGCGACAGGATAATCAATCGGTCAGTTTGCCGTGGAAATGTCCAGTGCGAGATGTATTTGTGGTTTGCATGTTCGTCACCGTGGGAGGGATTTGCGGTATATTTGGACGAGAAATGATTCCAATAACCGTACTGTTTGCTGGAATCTGGATTCTGATTACTTTCACTGTGAATCTCTTGATCAATGTGCTCATGCGGAAGTTGGATGGTGTGGACCCTTATCAAGAACTTGAATAAAAATTCATCGATCGAAAAGAGTGTGGGGGCAGAAGTCCAGCACTCTTTTTTTATATATTTTTATCTATCTCTTTTTAATATTTTTTTGAGATACTGCCCAGTGTAAGAATGTGTATTCTCCGCCACATCTTCTGGTGTGCCTTTTGCTACTAGTCTGCCACCACGCAGTCCACCATCTGGACCTATATCGATGATATAGTCGGAGGATTTTATAAGGTCTAGATTGTGCTCTATGACCACAACAGTGTTTCCCTTATCGACCAGATGTTGGAGAATCTCTATAAGTTTCTTTACATCTTCATAATGCAAACCTACAGTCGGTTCATCCAGAAGATAAATCGTCTTTTGCAAATGAGCCCTATAAAGTTCAGACGATATTTTTACCCTCTGGGCTTCTCCACCAGATAAGGTTGTGGCAGATTGTCCGACCTTGAGATATCCTAGACCTACCTGCCCAAGAGTCTCGAAACGGTCACTGACCGCAGGAATATCTTCGAAAAACTTTAGAGCTTCTTCAACCGTCATCTCTAGAATATCGTGAACGCTTTTATTTTTATATTTGACTTCAAGGGTCTCTTTCATAAATCTCTTACCTCCACATACTTCGCAAGGCACATAGACAGTTGGGAGGAAGTGCATCTCGACAGCGATTTCCCCATTTCCCTGACATGCTTCACATCTTCCACCCTTCACATTAAATGAGAATCTTCCAGGTCCCCAACCTCTAGCGCGAGCTTCAGCAGAAGCAGCAAATAGGTCTCGGATATGTGACCACGCGCCGGTATAGGTAGCTGGATTCGATCGTGGTGTTCGGCCGATCGGAGATTGGTCAATGAGAATGACTCGACTCACATATTCACTTCCCGCGAAACTCTCACAATTATATACCTCCGCTGTACGATGACGCCTTTCTAGACGACCCTGTAGATTTTTATATAAGATTTCATACATTAGAGATGACTTGCCAGAACCAGAAACACCAGTTATGGCATTGAAACAATTCAGGGATATATCTGCATTCAGATTTTTAATATTATATATATTGCCACCACGTATCATGATCTTTCCCTTCGGTTCACGGCGAGTCTCTGGTACATCTACTTTTTTCTCTCCACGCAGATATGCTAGTGTAAGTGAACCAGAAGTATTTTTCTTTGCTGTTAGAAGTTCATCGAGATATCCAGAAACCACAACTTCTCCGCCATGAACTCCAGCACCAGGACCTATATCGATTAGGTAGTCAGAGGAGAACATCGTATCCTCATCATGCTCAACCACTATGATGGTATTGCCGAGATCTCGCAGATCCAGAAGCGTCTGGATGAGACGGTCATTATCTCTCTGATGTAGACCTATCGTAGGTTCATCGAGAACATAGAGCGCACCAACAAGACCTGAACCGAGCTGTGAAGCCAGACGGATGCGCTGGGCCTCGCCACCCGATAGTGTATGAGCGCGTCTATCGAGTGTGAGATATTCGATACCCACATTTTTCATAAATTGGAGACGAGACTCTATCTCTTTCAATATTACTTTTGCAATCTCTCTTTCTGTTTCAGACAATTTTATATCTTTGAAATATGTAGCACTTTCTTCGATAGACTGCGCGGTTACTTCGACTATATTCTTTTTATCTATCATGACATGCAGAGCCTCTGGTCGAAGTCTCGCGCCTTTGCAGGTTGGACATTGTTCATTACTAAAAAATTCTCGGGTTCCTAGACCATTACAATCAGGACATGCTCCGTATGGAGAATTGAATGAGAAAAGTCTCGGCTCAATCTCTGGATATGAGAAACCGTCGTATGGACACATGAACTTCACAGACATAAGTTTTTCTTCATCAGGAAATTGTATTTTTATCAAGCCTTGCGCTTCTTCTATCGCTTTTTCTAGGGATTCAGAGAGGCGCTCTATAGCATTATCCCGCTGTTTATTTTTATCCTTTAGATTTATTTTGAATTCTGAAAGGAAAATCTCATCCACAAGCACGTCGATATCATGTTTCTTATTTTTATCGAGTATTATCTGCTCTCGAAGCTTCATGACTTTGCCATCTACCTTTACACGGTCATATCCCTTACCCAAGAGATCATAGAGGAGTTGATAGTATTCCCCTTTTCTACCGACGACGATAGGTGCATATATATAGACTTTTTCGGCATTAACACCGACTCCCATTACACTCTTTTTTCCATCTTGCTTGTTATGTGACGTAACCTGTTTTATGATCGTCTCTAGTATTTCTTCTTTAGAGATGCGATGTATCTCTCGACCACATTCGAGACAATGAGGTTTGCCAACACGAGCAAAAAGAATACGTAGATAATCGTATATTTCTGTGATCGTAGCGACAGTTGAGCGTGGATTATTCGATCGAGATTTCTGGTCTATGGAAATAGCTGGCGAGAGACCTACGATCTCATCGACATCTGGCTTCTGCATCTGACGCAGGAATTGGCGCGCATATGAAGAAAGAGATTCCACGTAGCGACGTTGACCTTCTGCAAATATAGTATCGAAAGCAAGCGAAGACTTACCAGAACCAGACAGACCTGTGATAGCCACCATCTTGTTTCGTGGCATTTCTACAGTTATGTTTTTGAGATTATGAGTACGAGCCCCTTTTACGATTATTTTGTCTGACTCCTTGGACATAATGGGCGGATACTATCATACTTTTGTCAATTGTTCAACCTCTAGTATTATCTCATTTAGAGATACTGATGACTTTACAAGGAATTTCTGAGCCCCTAGAGCCTTGGCCTTATCTATATCACTAGGTTTATTGATATTTGAAAGGATAATAACTGGGATATTTCGAAATTTCTCATTCATCTTTATCTTCTGTAATATATCGAAACCGTTGAGACCTGGTAAAAGAATATCGATAACCATAATATCTGGAGTTTCTGTAGATATGATAGAGAGAGCTTCTTCACCATTTTCTGCCTTGAGTACAATATGTCCTGAAGATTCAAATTTCTTTATGAGAATAGAACGAAGGAATTTATCGTCTTCGATCCATAATATCTTTTTGCCTACAGACTTTTCTCTTGCGACTGAATTGGATTTCTCTGGATTATATGTGTGACCGAAAATCCCGCTTATCTTTTTTATTATTTCTTCTGGTTCGATATGAGAACGTATGATGTAGTCCTTGATGCTTGGTGTCGAGGGGATTTTCTTTATCTCTACTGTCGAACCATAGTTCGAGACGATAATTACTGGAATCTTGGTGATCAGACGATCTAGAGTTTTCTCTGCGAGAACGTCATAACCACTCTTGCCTGGCAATACAAGATCGATGAGAGCCATGTCTGGCATCTCGAGTTGCATGTCTTTAATAGCTTCATCGCCATTTTCGGTGATGATGACTATATATCCTTCCAACTTTAGTTTTTCTGAGAGATGTGTCGCGAGGTTGGAGTCAGAAAGAGCAATGAGAATCTTTTCTTTCATGTGGATTATTATACCACATCTTCCATTATCTTCTTCAGTTCTATAATTTCATCTCTTATTATAGCTGCAGTTTCGAAGTCTAGTATCTTGACAGCCTCTTCCATCTCCTTCTCCTTCATTTTCATGAGTTTCTTCGGATTCGTACGTGCGAGTTCTTCATCTACCTTCACCAGTTCATGTACAGCTTTATCGTGTTCTGTACGTAATTGATCTGTGATATCCTGAATCTTTTTAATAATAGTCTGTGGAGTAATTCCATTTTTAGTATTGTGCGCGATCTGGATATTCCTGCGCCTTTCCGTCTCTTTCATCGCACGATCCATGGAACCAGTGACTGAATCAGCGTAGAGGATCACTCTTCCATTCACATTTCGCGCGGCGCGTCCGATGATCTGGATGAGTGCTGTGTCCGAACGCAGGAATCCTTCTTTATCTGCATCGAGAATTCCGATGAGAGAAACTTCTGGAAGATCCAGACCTTCGCGGAGGAGATTGACACCGACTATACAATCAAATTTCCCTCTTCGAAATTCTGTAAGTATGGTGATGCGATCGATAGTCTTGATATCACTATGTAGGTATTCGGCTTTTATTCCCTTTTCTTTTAAAAATTCACTGAGATCTTCTGCCATCTTTTTCGTCAGAGTTGTAGCAATCACACGATCACCTTTTTTTATGACTTTTTCTGCTTCGGCTATGAAATCGAAAATTTGACCCACATATTTTCCCTTCTCCGCTACTGGTCTTACTTCTATTACAGGATCTACGAGACCTGTCGGGCGTATGACTTGCTCTACCACGAGATCACTCACTTCCTTTTCATGAGGACCCGGGGTTGCAGAGGTATATATCACTTGCCCCACTCTATCTTCGAACTCTCCGAACTTCAGTGGACGATTATCTTTTGCAGAAGGTAGACGAAAGCCGAAATCCACTAGAGTTTCTTTTCTCGAAGCATCGCCAGCATACATTCCATTTAGTTGTGGGACTGTGACATGAGACTCGTCTATGACTGTGAGGAAATCTGGACTGCCATCTTTCTTGTGTGGAAAATATGCGAGCAAAGTGTCAGGCGCTTCTCCGACAGCCTTTCCAGAAAAATGTCTGGAGTAATTTTCTATACCATTACAATACCCAACTTCTTTTATAAGGGCGAGGTCGTACTTCACTCGTCTCTTGAGACGTTCAGCCTCGAGATTCTTTCCAGCTTTTTCGAGCTCTTTTAATCTGGCTTCTAATTCTTTTTTAATAGTTTCGAATGCTCTCTTGGATTGCTCATCATTACTGATAAAATGCTTTGCAGGAAAAAGAAAGATGGTCTCATGACTTGCTCGTACTGCGCGAGTAACAGGATCGAGCTCCACTATTCCACTTATGACACTGCCTTCATATTCTACGCGAAATACAGTCTTGTCATTCACAGGCATGATCTCGATCATATTACCCAAAGCCCTGAAATTTCCAGACTCTAGATCAGCATTTGTCCTTTCAAAATGGATATCGACGAGTCTGCGTATGAGTTCAGAACGAGGAAAATCCATTCCCTTGGCAATCTTCATATTTTCTTTTTCATATTCCACAGGGCTACCCAAACCATAGATGCACGAGACTGATGCAACGATGATGACATCTTTTCTAGTTAGGAGAGCTTGTGTCGAAGCATGACGAAGCCTCTCGATCTCTTCATTTATCATCGCCTCCTTCTCTATATATGTATCCGTCACAGGCATGTATGCTTCTGGCTGATAGTAGTCATAGTATGAGACGAAATAGTGTACGGCATTGTTTGGAAAAAATTCTCTGTATTCTTGAGCTAGTTGCGCAGCTAGAGTCTTGTTGTGAGCGATGACGAGAGTCGGCTTGTTGTGCTGTGCGATCACATTCGCCATGGTAAAAGTCTTGCCGGAACCTGTCACGCCGAAAAGGGTCTGACGTGAGAGACCTTTATCTAGACCTTCGACCAGAGATTCTATCGCTTTCGGCTGATCCCCAGCAGGTGACATCCTGTCTGATATTTTAAACATACCCTCCTTTTTATTCATCAGAATACTATATCCTAAAGTAGAGGGAATTGAAAATATATAGGAAATGAGTATACTGTCTGTTGGACTCGTAAATTATGAAACCGAACATTGTTCAAAATACACCGAAAAACAAAGATCGTGAATCGCACGCACTCAGATCACAAAAACCACCAGGACGGAAAGGGGGACCATACCGACAAGACGGAGAGGTGTTAAGCACCAAGTCGAGTATGCCTCCCCAGTGGAGAGCATCACTCCTTGATTGACTCCAACCTCCTTCGAATACCCCAAGCCCCTCTTTGGAACTATTCCAAGAGGGCGCTTTTTTGTATAAAAGTTATGCACTGTCTTGTCTTTACTCGCAACGAAGTTGGTGAAATAATTTACGACAGAACAGAAAGGAAACGAGTGAAAAAGAAGAAACCAGAAACACAGGTGCATAAAAAATGTCGTGGGAAATGTGCCGACTGTCCATCTTGCAAAAAACCAAAAATCTCCCCTAAGGCGGAGACTGGACATAGTCGCAACAACCATGGTGATCCCTTTACGTATTTGGGGCCAACATCACCTTTCCACAACTATGATCCGAACAAATAGCAGGTTCAATCACAAGGGAGTGGTGTCGCACACACCACTCTTTTTTTGTATAAAAAAGCCAGGGCACGCGAGTGCCCCAGTGTGGGTAGAAAGTGGCAATTCAGTCGCCATCGGTTAAGTATGATGCTGGTACAAGTCCCAAATTTCCAGAAAGATTGAGCATTCGCGTCTCCTGAGGAATCTTGTCAGGCTCATCGGGCTCGCCATCATCTGTTTGGGTAGGCAGGGGTTCCGAAGACGGTCTACCGCGCAGATCTTCAAATTTTGGCATAGGATTTTATATTCAGGTTTTGTTTGCACCTACTCCATAGTCACAAGACTAGAGAGTGTCTGAGTATATTTTACAATACAATAGATAAAAAATCACCCGCACTTCTACATATTCTGCAGAAAGTAACGGGTGTGTTTGAGGGAATGACATTCAGGCTGACATGAAGCCAGATCCGGCCATGTCTTCAAGATGCTTGTTGAACAGAAGTTCCGGACGAGGACCAGACCTCACCAATTTCCAACATTTGTCCTTCTGAGACCAGTAGTATGGAAACCGACGAGTTTTGGGTTTGGTGGTATGTTCGATAGGAACTGGAATCCAACCAATTCTTCCAATGTTGTATTCTTCCCGTTTGAGAACCTTCTTTGACCCACTTCCCTTTTTTCTCATGAAAACAGGTATGGTCTCCGGGTAGGATTCTGGCACAAATTCTGGGATGATATATCTCTTCTTATTCATACTCTCCTCCAATGTACTTTTTTGCCCTCTGCGACCACACACACGTATGGTCACACGCAAAACGAGCTCTGGGTTGTCCAGAGCTCGTTTTTATGATTTATACTTATTCAAACTTGGAGTATACATCACAAGAACCAACTCTGGACTTAGAGTTCTTAATCAGTGTCTTTGTAAACACGTATGATGTATGCGATATCATGTACCCAATATATTAACAAATTCTACTTTTTCCGCAAGTAGACTTTTTTCACAGCTTCTCGTATATCCTTTTCACCCATTCCATAGTGTTCTAGTAGTTCATCTGGAGTTCCTGACTGACCGAATAGATCTTTCACTCCGATAAATTCCATAGGTACAGGATAGTGTTGTGCCAGACATTCTGCGACAGCAGATCCCATACCACCTTTTATCTGATGCTCCTCGACAGTCACTATAGCCCCTGTCTCATGTGCTAGTCGCCACACCGCATCTTCGTCGAGAGGTTTTATAGTCGAAATATTGAGAACTTTTATTTTTTTACCTTCTTTTTCTAGAGCTTGAGCAACTTTCAAAGCTTTATATACAAGAGCTCCAGTCGCGATGATCCCCACTTCTGCACGTGCTCCTCCTGCGGGTTCAAAAAGTAATTGCGCTTTCCCAATTTCAAAAGGGGTCGATTCAGTAGTTATGATTGGTGTTTTTTCTCTTGCTAGACGAATGTATGTTGGATCTTTTGTCTTTGCAATTGCGAGAGTAGCTTTGCGAGCCTCTATCGCATCACATGGAGAGATGACAACCATGCGCGGTATGACACGAGTGATGGCGAGATCTTCTATAGCCTGATGAGTTCCGCCATCTGGACCCACAGATATTCCAGCGTGTGAACCTGCGATTTTTACAGGTTGGTTGTTGTAACAAATAGTTGTTCGGATCTGTTCCCAATTTCTCCCAGGAGAAAACATGGCATATGAAGTGATAAAAGGTATCTTCCCCATCGCCGCCATTCCCGACGCAGTCGATGCGAGATTCTGCTCTGCAACTCCCATCTGGATAAATCTCTCTGGAAATTTCTGTCTAAATAGATGCATCTGCGTAGATTCTGTTAGGTCAGCACACAAGCCTACTATTCTTTTATCAAGCTCCGCCGCCTTCAACAAGCCTTCTCCAAAACCTTTGCGAATAGGAACCTGCTCGACATCATTGTCGAAGATTTTTGGATTTAGGTTTTGATTTGAATTTATCATATTAAAATTTACTCATGCTCCCCCTTCACCTTTCCACCCATTGTGCGCACTATATGCAGAGCATTACGCGCGATATCTATTTCCTCTGGCGTAGTCGGTGGTTTACCATGCCATTCATATTTCCTTTCGAATTCAGGTATGCCTTTCGAAGCAATGGTGTAGCAGATGATGACAGAGGGACGATCGAAAACCGACATAGCTTGTGTCCAAGCTCCATCTAGAGCACGGAAATTGTGACCATCTACTTCCTGGACATGCCAACCGAAAGAGCGCCATTTATCTGCGAGAGGATTCAGAGGCATAATATCTTCTGTAAATCCATCGATCTGAATATTGTTACGATCGATGAAGACTGTGAGATTTTGAATCTTCTCTTTACCTCCTAGCATCGCGGCTTCCCAGATCTGTCCACAGTCGAGCTCACCATCGCCAGTGAGACACACGAACTGCTTGTCAGAAGTTTTTCCAAAATCAATCCTTTCGGCAAGCGCCATACCCACAGCTTGTGATAGTCCAGAACCTAGAGGCCCAGATGAAGTCTCTAAAGATGGTAAAAAATCTCGATGCGGATGTCCTTGTAGTTTGCTTCCAAATTTCCTAAGAGTTTTTAATTCGGAAAGATTAAAATATCCTGCATGAGCCATCGTAGCATAAAGAACTGGGCATATATGACCGTTCGAAAGTATGATTCTATCTCGGTATGTCCAATCTGGCTTCTTTGGATCCTGTTTTAATGCATGGAAATATAAGTAAGAAAAAACATCCGCCATGTCGAGAGGCCCAGCAGTATGGCCAGACTTCGCTTCGATGAGCATCTCTATTATAGATTGGCGAATAGCGTGAGCTTTTTCGAAAAGCGATTTTGCTTTTTCGTCTGTAAGAGGTGAGGTAGAACGCATACCCCACTATTATATCACCTATATCTGCTCTAGACTCCTATAAGTATCCACAATATTATCTGACTCAAAAAGTATAGAACCCGTGACGAGTCTGTCTGCACCGACACTGGCTAGTTGCTCGGCTGTCGCTAGACTCACACCACCATCGACTTGTATTGGGAAATCTGGATATTTTTCTTTTGCTTCTTTTATTTTTTCCAGAACTCGAGGATCGAAAGCTTGACCCTGGAAACCCACTCTAGTAATTCCCATGAACTGTATATATGCGATCTTGGTTTTGTATTTTTCTATAACGTCAAGCGGTGTCCCTATATTTATCGCTAGACCTATCTCCACAAGTCCATCTAGCACAGCGATCACTGGTGTGAGATCTGGTGAAGACTCGGCATGCAAGACAATCCTTTTTGCACCAGCAGAGAGCCATTGTCTGACATCGTCAACAGTGGGATCTTTTATCATAAGGTCAAACTCATAGTCTAGATTCTCCCACGAGGGCATCCCTCTATCTTCATGAATTATCGATTCGAAATTCTCATCACGCTTTTTATATGGCCAAGTGGTGTTCGCTACGAATTTTCCATCGCATATATCTATCTGCACAGTGTTCGCTAGGCCATCTATGAGCGCCGTCTTGTCTTCTATTTCATTAAAATCTCTAGGCAGAATCGCGGGAATTATTTCCATATATTATTCTATATTATCTAACATCTCATTTCTTCTTACGTGTCGAGGATCTGCACTGAATATTGTCGATATGAAAACTCGTATTGCCTCTCTCACTTCATCTTCTTCGACGAAACCAGCTGCGATAGATAAAATATTTGCGTTATTATGTTCACGACATAGGCGTACTATTTCTAGATTGCCTCCATGATAGAGGGCTGCGCGAACTCCAGGGAAACGGTTTGAGATCATCGCCTCACCATTCCCAGATTTTCCAAATATTATAGCTCGAGTGTTGTCTGGATCGGATACGACTCTCATAGCTACAGGAATCATGATCTTGGGATAGTCGTCTTCCTTGTCGTAGACATGCGCGCCCATATCCTCGACATCGAAACCTTCATTTTTAAGATATGCAAATATCTTATTTTTTAATTCAAAGCCAGCATGGTCTGTAGCAAGGATGATTTTCATGATTAGTATTCTAACATATCTGACTATCTTATTTCTTCATACTTTTCGTACATGACATCGAAGCCGTCTATCATTATTTCTGTTAGATCTTCGAATTTCCTATCTACGGTTTCGAATCTCTTATCGATCTTCGAATCTAGACGTTCAAAACCTGAAATAATAATTTCAGCGAGATCATTCACCTTCTCTTCAGTTTGCGCGATTTTTTGTAAAGTCATGTTTTTAAATGCTAAAAATTCTTCTGCTGTCAC
>CAYGFL010000018.1:0-12226 GCA_964349165.1 uncultured Candidatus Saccharibacteria bacterium | reverse complement strand
GTATTTTATAAAATGAAAGTCCGGTCCATATTAACCAAGAGGGTAGTTGAATACCGAATATTCCAGACTTTTCTATACTCAATGGATTTAAGTTATTTGGATTGTATATATTCGGATAATAATAATGTAGTACATAATACATAAAATCACGACCACAGCGATTTCTAATAGTCTTTCCATTGTTTAATTCTCTGGTAACAAAACCGAATGAGTCTAGATTGATGGGGAGGGAAGTTATGTTTAAATTATTCATAATTGAAATACTACACCCGATGGGGAAGATGACCAATCTCGCTTAGGAGACCATGTCGCACAATATATCTTTACGGTAATAATGTCCTAAGGGCTTTTAGTATCACTTCATTCCATATATACATCACGATATCCTTTAAATAGTTATTCCACACTTGCCATACGATCTTCTGCACATAATTGAAATTATCTTTCGTTGTTGGAGACTCTATAGCACTTCTTATATCAAATCCGAAATAACCGAGAATGATAATAGCGATGATTATTATAAGGATTGTTTTTATGAGACCTTGATTTGTTTTCATGTATTTAATTATATCATCTTATTTTATAGGTACGATAATGGGTTCAGATACGCCTTTATGTCAGCATATGGTATCAATACATTCGAACAATACTTACTCGATGCAAGCTTCGTGATACGTACTCCTTCAGTCGCATATACTCCGAAATGAAGATGAGGACCTGTAGAGAGTCCGGTGTTGCCACTGTAGCCTATAGTCTCGCCGGTGGAGACTGTCTGTCCTACTGCGACATTCACGAGTGAGAGATGCGCGTAGAGCGTCGATAGACCGTTTGCATGCTTTACCATGATCCATTTGCCATATGAGAGGCATTTTCCGACACCTGTATTTCCTGTACCAGAGATCGTGCCAGTCAGAGCCGATTTCACTGGTGTACCGATAGATGCGGCGAAGTCTACACCATTATGAGAACCACTTTTATATATCTGAGGATTTTTCGTCGAGAATTCTGTATTACCGAAGTATTGAGTGATTTTTATATTAGGTAGAGGCCATTTCAAGACTCCGCTACCTGTACTAGGTATACTATCGGGATCGATCGCGATTTTAAGGGCTGACTCGTATTCGAAGACTTCCCTCTCGTATGCCTCTTTTTGAGCCTGTTTCGATAGGACAACTTTTTTATAATTTGCTTCAGTATTCTTTGTAGAAGCCAGTAAAGCATTCTTTTCTTTTACTGTTTCAGCTATTATTTTCTTTTGATTCGCGAGGTCATTCTGTAAAGATACAAGCTCGGCTTTTTTTTGTTCTGTTTTCTTTTTATTATCTTCGAGAGATACTTTCAGGGATTGCAATTCATGTATACGAGTCTGGACATTTCCTTGCAATGTCGTGAGTTCCTCTACACCATTCCAAACCTCGGCAAAAGTCTTCGAGCTTAGTAGTGTCTCTATTACCGATCCTTCATCATTTTGATTTATAGATGATAATGATTGAGCAATAACTCTTTTTCCATCACCTATTCTTTCACCCTTATCACTTATCTGCAGAGAAAGTTCCTTGATTTGGAGATTCGTATTCTCTATCTTGTTCTGAGTGATGGCTAGATTCGTTTCCAGTTTCTTTTTAGAAAGGTCGAGAGAAGCAAGAGTATTTTTTAGTGAATCTGCTTCTTTTCCTAGACCTTCGATCTGACTCTGATACCTTTTTATTTCCTCTTCAAGCTGTTTTATATTTGAGTTGCGTTCATTTATTTTGCTTTTGAGTTCATCTATAGTCTGCGCAGATGCAGAAATAGAAAATGAAATACAAAAAAGTATTGTTATGAATTTATAGAGCTTCATGGGCAAGATTTAGTCTGGAGAGTGTTTCTTCTTTACCGATGATTTCTGCGATTATAAAAGGATCTGGTGATTTATCCTGACCCGAAAGGGCATAGCGCATAGGCCAGAGAACGTTGCCCCTCCCCTTCTCTTCAGCATAGGCCCATATAGCATCTTTTATTTTTTCTTTTGTAAAATCTTTTACTGTAGGAATAATTTCAATGATTTTTTTCAGGTGAGATTTTGCATCGTCAGACTTGCCTGCAAGTTTTACTGAATCATAATTTTTTATCGGAAGCATGAATAGGAATTCTGTATCAATTACTTTTGGAATTTCAGCAAAATATGAAATCTTTTCTTTCAAGAGAGAAATTATTTGTGGTGGTAAATCTTTTGGTAAAAAAGACCCGGCACTTTCTATGAATGTTTTTTCATCCATTTTTGCAATATATTGTTTGTTGAACCAGTTTAATTTAATCACATCAAATACAGCACCCCCTTTTTGGATTTTCTCTATCTTAAATTCTTCTATCAATTCTTCTAGAGTAAATATTTCCCTATCTGTTCCTGGATTCCAACCTAGTAGGGCTACATAGTTTAGTATTCCCTGTGGAAGATACCCTAAATTACGGTAGTAAGTCAGTGACACTGATTCACCATGTTTACGCTTGGAAAGTTTTGATTTATCTGTAGCAAGAACCAAAGGTAGATGGGCATATATTGGTCTATTAGCCCCTATACCTTCTTGAATTAGGATTTGGCGTGGTGTATTAGATATGTGCTCTTCTGCACGTATTACGTGTGTAATGCCCATTTCAAAATCATCCACTACTACCGCAAGATGATATAGCGGTTCATCTAGACTCCTAGCAATCACAAAATCTCCGAGGTCTGTCGTGTCTATGCAAACTTCTCCTCGAATAAGATCAGAAAATATTATTTTTTTATTAGGATTTTTAAAACGTATAACCTCATCTCTTTCTCCTTCTTCCGATGGAGTCTCTTTAGATATATATGCCTGTCCATTATCTATCAAAATTTTCAAGTACTTTTTATATATCTCTGTACGATCTGATTGTTTAACAAAAGTATCATGTTTAATACCAAGCCATTTTAAATCATCTATTAAACTATTAGTCCACTCTTCCCTATTTCTAGCTTTATCGGTATCTTCAATACGTAATGTAAACTCACCCTTATTCTGACGCGCATATATATAGCTAAAAAGGGCTGTTCTGACTCCACCTACATGGAGAAAACCTGTTGGAGATGGTGCGAATCTAGTTACGACCTTTTGTGACATAATTCCCTCAATTGTAACACAATAATTTGACCTTTTACAGTACGAAAAGACTCGCGGGACATAAAGTCCAACGAGCCTTTTCTTTTTTCTAAAAAATTGAACTGGATTTAATTATCCCTTCACCTCTGTGATATTAGATGTCGCCTTGAATAGCTTCATGATGACATTTCCCTTGCTATCCTTTAGTGGAAGATCCTTTGCTGAGTCGAACTTCTTATCTCCATCATCACTATGTAGCATAGCGTAGTATGTAGATCCATCTACAGTCTTCTCTGTGAGAGTGACTTTACCTGGATTTACACCCTTATCGAACCATGCAGATCCTATGATAGCTCCTGGAGTTCCTGCATTGTCCTTATGAATCTCAACCCATCCTGAGTTCGCAAGTTGTACAGAAGAGATGTATACGACATTTCCTGGATACTGGTCTGATACGATGATGCGATTCACTTCGTTTGCATCTGCTGCTGGAGACTCTGTAGGATTATCTATAGCTGTTGAAGGTGTATTACCCTTGAAAAGGTAGTAGCCTAGGACGATGAGTACAATGATAACAATAACTGTTACCACCCACTGCCATGTCTTGATTCCTTGATTTTGTTCCATATATTTTTAAAATTAAACTATTAATATTGTTATTCTTATAGATAGATACTATAGCATACCCTCTACTCATGTTCCAGACCTATCTCCAAGATAACTTCTGCAATTTTCATTGCGGCGTCAGAATGGCTGAATTGCTTGGCGGAATGGCTCATCTTGTCTCTAGTAGACTGATTATTTATAAGGTTGTCAATTTCTGCGACGAGTATATGAGGTGTGAGGTTATGTTCTTGTATTACCACGCATCCACCCGCTCTAGCATAAGAGAAGGCGTTCTGTGTCTGATCGTGACTGACTTCTTCTGGCAAAGGAATGATAATAGAAGGTAATCCCCAAGAAGCGATCTCGAATATTGCAGATCCTGCTCTCGATATGACTATACTTGCAACTCCTGCAGACATACGCATCGCTAGATCATTCAGATAGTCAAAAGGATGATAGCGATATGCATTGGTATTGCCTTTTAAGACGACCCCAACAGTCTCTTTGACCAAATCGAAATTATTCCTACCCACTTGATGTATTATCTGATATCTCTCTAATAGTTCTGGTAATGCTGATAGTAGTATGTTATTTATCATCTGCGACCCTTGTGAACCGCCTAGAATGACGATGGTCGGAGTTATCTCTTCGAGATTGAGGAACTCCCGCGCACCATTTGAAAGTGGCTCTTTGACATCCCTCCTTATCGGCAGACCAGTGAGAGCGATGCGAGGACTCGTTCCAGACGCTGTCTCCTTTTTTGAATAGAAATGCTGCGCAGATTCTGGATATGATATAGCTATTTTCTTTGCAAATTTAGAAGCCCATGCGTTGACACGGCCAGGCCTGCTATCTGACTCATGTATTATGACAGGTATACGGAGCAATCTAGCTGCAAAGAGAGCTGGGAAACTCGCATAACTCCCCTTTCCGAAAACAACGTCTGGGTATATCTGAAACATTTTTATAATAGCGCTTACGACTCCATATACAGTCTTGAAAATATCTGTGATATTGAGTATGGAAAAATACCTGCGTATTTTACCTGCAGGCACAGCTACAAATTCTATATCATTATCGAACAATGCCCTTGGGTTGTATTTCGTAGGAGACATGAAGTACAACTTGGGCTGTATTATCTTCTTTTCTTTCGTCTTCTCATACAGAGCTTCTGCGATCGCGATAATCGGATAAAAATGTCCACCTGTACCACCACCAGAAAAAAGTATTTTCATATTTCACATTATATCACACCTCTTTTTGAAATTTGGAGATATTGGCTATGATGCCAGTAGCACCGAGGATGATGATAAGGGCTGTGCCTCCGTGACTTATGAAGAGTAGAGGCATTCCAGATAGAGGTATGATGCCGATCATAGACGAAATATTCATAAAAGATTCGACGATGACAAGAGTGGCGATACCTATGACGGTCAGTCCTCCGAATATATCTGGTGATCTCGAGGCGATCTTTATCGATCTGAAAATAAATATTAGAAATAAAATAACTAGAGAGACGCTACCGAGGAAACCGAATTCCTCTGCCTGTACAGCAAAGATCGAATCGCCGATAGGTTCTGGAAGATATTTAAACTTCTGCACACTCTGCCCGAAACCACGCCCAGAGATCTGTCCAGAACCGATAGCGATGAGGGACTGCTGTATCTGGTAGCCAGATCCTTGCGAATTCTGTGTGGGATCTAGAAATGTTGTCACTCTCTGTCTCGCGTGAGGGAAAAAATAAACAACAGAGCCGACCACGAGGAGGAGTATCATTCCCAATATCAACATGTCTCGCATCCTAGCTCCTGCAGAAAATAACATTATGATACCTGTGATGGCGATGACGATGAATGTGTCTATATCGGTCTGAGCTAGTATGAGGCTACTCACAATGAGCATAATCACGAGATACGGTACGACACCGCTCATAAATGTTCCGACCTTCTCTTTTGCACTAGAGAGCCACGCTGCGAAATATATTATAAATGCGATCTTAAGAAACTCAGAAGGTTGAAAGGTGATGAATCCGAGATTGATCCACCGACTAGCGCCTCCATGGGTGAAAGTCAGTGAAGGAATAAAAAGAAGTAAGTTAATAAAAATAGAAAAAAGCAATATGTAAAAAGCATACTTACGAAGATACTTATAATTCACTTTGGACATGATAAAAAAGATGACAGCGCCTATCAAAAGCGACATTGTCTGCTTCATCGCCACAGATTGGAAGGTTGCCCCGTCACGAGCTAGCAGTCCGAGTGACGCGGAACTGAAGATGAAGAATCCTGCGACAGTCAGTAGGATAATGGAGCCTAGGAAAATACTATCGATGCTTTTCTTTTTATTCATGTGCGTTCTTGAACAACTCTATATCCTTCCTCACTGTCTCGTAGTCTGGCAGTTCTGTGATAGCAGAGAGACCGAGATGGGAGATGAGTTCGAGTGTCGGTTTGTAGTGGAAACTTCTCAGATCCTTTGGATTATCGACTCTTTCTATGAGACCACGTACTAGGAGATTTCTTAAGATAAAATTGGAATTCACTCCACGAATATAGTCTATATCCGCTCTAGACAGCGGACCTTGATATAAAATAATAGAGAGGGTCTCGAGTCCAGCTTTTCCTAGATCTTTTACCAATTCTTCTTTTGAAAGTGTCTCGATAAGTCCCGAAACTTCTTTTGATGTACCTATAGAAACTTCGTCTTCCCATTCTACCAATGTTAGCCCCCTTCCCTTTAGCTCTTCTTTCAACTCTCTTAATGCATTTTTTATTTCAACTTCTTCTTTTTTGAAAATTTGAGCGAGACGCTTCACTGACAGTGGTTCTGCCTTGTAAAAGAGCACGGCTTCGATCTGTGATGATAATAAAATCGGCATTTTTATAAAAATTTATTTTATGCAGGCTTCTAATTATACCTCGGAACTCCAACTGTTTTAGTTTCCATGTGAATATCTCCGAATGTTGCCTCTTGCGAGACGTGTATGGTTCCCTGTTTGACAAGTTCTAGCATGGCGAGGAAACTGACGATGACATTTACTCTTTCATGTTTGTGCTCTCCCGAGAATTCTTTGAAACTCATGCGAAGCCCTGAAGTGATACGTTTTGTAAGATTGTCGATCATCTCTTCTAGACTCACCACTTTTCTCACTATTGCCTTTGGTATATTCTCTTTTTTCGGCAGACTCTGTATCACTCCCTTTATAGCCTGAGCGAGAGCTAGTAGGTTCATAGATTCGTGAGGAGAAAAAACGGGTTCAATACGACGCTCCTGAGATGGTTGGAAAATAACTTCGTATCCAAAAAGTTTTTTTACATGTTCACTGGCATCTTTTATCCTCTTGTATATTTTCAATCTGATCTCTAGGTCATGTATATCACCCTCTTCTTCCTCAGTGAGAGTGAGAGATGGCAAAAGAGATCTGGACTTGATGAGGAGCAGTGTCGAGGCTACTAGGATGAATTGCGCAGACTCTCCCATCGGCAACTTCTCGAAGTTCTGTATATGCTCGATGAAATCATCTGTAACTTTCGCCAGAGCTATATCGTTGATGAAAAGTTTGCGCTTTTCGACCAAGGAAAGGAGAAGATCTAGAGGACCTTCAAAAGCTTCCGTCTTTATTTTGAAGCCGGAGTTTGGAACTAATTTTTTGACCTCGGCATCGGAGGACATGAGGATATTATAGCAGAGAAATGGGATAAAATTGCCACTTGTCTGAATATTACCTATAGCTATTGACGTACCATGCTCAATTGTGTTATTTTAAAAAAAGCGTGCCAGAACTTTCATCTATAGATGTAGATGGGTGAGTCTGACAATAAAGAGAAGGTGTGAATATGAATCAATGCAAACATTGTGGTCAAAAAGTGAGACCGGGTGAGAGGCATTCTTGCCCGACGACAGGTGATACCTACGCGCCAGATGATCCGAACTTCCTGCTCAATATGATTGTCCTCAGCACTGTGTTGGATGATCATGGAAGACACGAATCTGCAGTAGGATCCTCGATTGACAGCACATCGGAGGGAGGGAGTGACAGTGGTGGTGGAGACAGCGGCGGAAGTGACAGTGGAAGCAGTGGTGGTGACTGAGATCCACCAAAACACCACTTCAATCACCAATTTCCGGTGTCCTAGCAATAGGCACCGGTTTTTCATTTTATACGATATTACGTATCCCTTCCACCAATTCAGGAAATTCCAACATATTAAAATGTCCTTTGTCTTCAAAAACCCTCAATTCAGCCTTAGGTAATGCTTCTGCGTAACTTTCTGAATCTGAGAAAGGTACAATCGTATCATCCTTGCTATGATATATAAATATTTTACCTCCTTGCTTTTCTAACCTTGTTAAATCTTTAGAAATAATGAAATCCACAAGCGGATGTTGATCTGCTGTATTAAATGGAGAAGCAATTAAAAAAGTGGCTATAATTTTTTTAGGAAGCTCGTTTTCCGATAGATACTTAGCTAGAAATATTCCTCCGAGAGAATGTCCTATCAAAATAACTTCAGTACCAAAAAGAGGGGTGATTCTTTCAAACCATATTTTCCATTCCAAATATCGAGCATTAGCAGAGTTAGGCATCTGTGGACATAAGACATCGAAGTCTTCTCCTAGCCTATCCGCCATTGTGCTTTTCCAATTTTTGAATTGTAACCTCTCAAGAGATACTTCCTTGGTACGGAGGGATGATATGTAATCTTCATACTTTTCAAAAGCATTGCCACCATGAATAACTATGACTTGAGTTTTCATACTTTATTTTATCTCCAACCCCAACTCTTTCAATTGCTTCGTACCAGCTTCACTTGGAGCATTCATCATCAGATCTTTTCCCTCTCCTGTCTTTGGGTATGCTATGACTTCACGTATGTTCGGTTCACCGAGTAACAACATGCAAATGCGATCTATACCTGGAGCAAAACCTCCATGTGGAGGAGCACCATACTTGAAAGCTTCAAGCATGTGACTGAACTTCATTTGTTGCTCTTCTTCACTAATTTTAAGTATTTCAAATACCTTCTTTTGGATATCTGATTGATGTATACGTATACTTCCAGAGCTTAATTCGTAACCATTCAATACAAGGTCGTATGAATTTGCGCGGATAGACATCAAGTCTTTACCATCCATGAATTTCGGCAAATCTTCTTCTTTTATAGAGCAGAATGGGTGATGTGCAGCCTGTAGTCCTCCATCCTCTGTCTTTTCAAACATGGGGAAATCGACAATCCATACGAAAGCAAGTTCATTGGGATTATTTTTGTCTTTTCTTAGATCTGGTTTATCTGAACCATATTTTTCCAAACATTCTTTGTATGTAATGCGCGGAAAAGGAACTTGAGTGAAAGTTTTTTCTGGAAAAAGAGTTTTTACTAACTCTATAAACATAGGTTCTGTATAGCCGAGCACATCTTCTTGATTTACAAAAGACATTTCATAGTCTAGCTGTGTGAATTCTGGCTGACGATCTCCTCGCAAGTCTTCGTCTCGCATACATCTAGCTATTTGAAAATATCTATCGAATCCTGCAACCATCGCAAGTTGTTTGAACTGTTGTGGAGATTGTGGAAGGGCGTAGAACTTACCTTTCTCTAGACGAGAAGGTACTAGGTATTCACGAGATCCTTCTGGAGTTCCCTTCATAAGAATAGGTGTTTCGATTTCTATGAAATTATTCTTATGCATGTACTCACGAAAAAAAGTAATTATTTTATCGCGCATTATGAGATTCTTCTGTAATCTTGGTCTACGCAAATCTAGATACCTATATTTCAATCTCACCTCCTCCCCTATTTCCTTTCCATCAGAACGCACATCGAAAGGCGGAGTTTCTGCTTTATTTAAAACTTTTATTGAAATAATTTCGAGTTCTATATCGCCATTCTGCTTATCCGCCTGTATATTTTTATCTGGTCTTTTATTTACCTTTCCTTTTACCTCCACAACCCACTCTGGACGAATCTCTTTTGCAGATTCTAGCGCTTCTTTATTGCTAGAGAGAACTACTCCCTGAACCTTGCCGGTCACATCACGAAAGTCGAAGAAGACCATCTTACCCTGATCACGACGAATATCTATCCAGCCAGAAATGCTAACTTCCTCACCAGTTTTAGTTGATAGATCCTTTATATATGTCCTTTCCATATGGAGATATATTAGCATATTCTATTGCAGATAAAAATAAGGTATAATTATCTGCAGAAAGGAGGTGATGCAACATGCAGAACATCGTCGAAGACATCATGAATGGAAAGTCGGTGGATCTTGAGATTATTGAGGGAAATGGAAACAGAATACATAACTTGATATTCGAGTTGAAAAGAATGGGACCTTGTTTGGAGTTACGTAGCAATACGTACATTCTTCCAGACAATAAAACCAGGGCTACTCTAAGCCTCAGGCGCCATTCCGACTCACTACAAAGTATGCGTGGTGCTTTGGAAAGAGCATTCGAAACCACTAACCTCACCATTACCCGTCAACCATCCAAAACCCCATGAACCACCAAACCTCATCCCCCTACCACATCCTCTAGGATACGTCTCCTGCTGGATGTGGTTTGTCTTTTGTTATTCTAGTTACCCACAGGATATACAGAGAATTTAGACAGAATAGATATTTTTTTATTTTCAAGATGATACAATAGACAAATGACACCCACCTCACCATATTTCAAGGCAAAAGACTTGCGCATCCCTCCACAGAGTCTAGAAGCTGAAAAAGCTCTTCTAGGTTCTGTCATGATCCGTCCAGAAGTCATGCATGATGTCACAGATATTATCTCTGAGCGCTCTTTTTATTCTGACCGACATCGCCTCATCTGGTCTGTAATGATAGAGCTTCACACAAAAGGAACTCCCATAGACCTCCTCTCTGTCTCTTCTAGATTAAAAGAAAAGGAGATCGTAGATCAAGTCGGTGGTATGAGCTACCTCACAGAACTAGTGCAAGGTGTTCCCTCTTCTACAAATGCAAAATATTATGCAGAGATTGTTCAGAAGAAACATATTATGCGAGATCTCATCAGTGCTTCTGAATACGTGGGCGAACTCGGATTCGATGAAGCCGGAGACCTCGATGACCTCCTAGATAAAGCTGAAAAAAAGATTTTTGAAGTAACAAATTTCACTGGGACTCATAAATTTGTCGCTCTCGGAGACACTCTCCATGAAGCTTGGGAAAGGATAGACAAACTTCACAATACGAAAGACGAACTGCGTGGAGTGCCGAGCGGTTTCAAGGGTCTCGACAATAAGCTTGCAGGATTTCAAAAATCTGATCTCATCATCCTCGCGGCTCGACCTTCTATGGGTAAGACTGCTCTAGCTCTAGATATTGCGCGCAAAGCCGCTATCGACCACAAAGTCCCTGTCGGTATATTTTCTCTTGAAATGAGCTCTCAACAACTGGTAGACCGTATGCTCTCTGCAGAATCTCAGGTGGATGCTTGGAAATTGCGCACAGGACATAACTTGTCTATAGATCACGATTTCAAAGCTATCCGCGACGCTATGGATCGTCTCTCCAGCGCTCCGATATATATAGATGATCAGCCAGCAAATAATATTTTAAAAATGCGCGCAGTCGCTCGTCGACTAAAAAGTGAAAAGGGGCTCGGTCTCATCGTCGTCGATTACCTTCAACTAATGGTCCCTACGCAGTCTCGCAATAGTGACAACATGGTCCAGCAGGTCACAGAGATTTCCAGATCTTTGAAACAACTTGCTCGTGAACTCGAGGTTCCAGTAATTGCCCTTTCACAGCTATCTCGCGCCGTCGAGCAACGTGGCGGTCAGCCTCGACTTTCCGACCTCCGAGATTCTGGATCGATAGAGCAAGACGCAGATGTTGTCATGTTCATTCATCGAGAAGATAAATATGATAAAGATTCAACTCGTCCGAACATCGCAAAGATTTTAATAGAAAAGCACCGCAACGGTCCTACTGGTATGGTAGAGCTCTACTTTGATGAAAAGAAAACCTCTTTCATTAGTGTCGATAAAAGTGACTTCGGAGAATTCGATGCGGGAGGTGCAAATACCGAAGTGTTCTAGTAAACTAGTGGCATGGACTCCCTCCAAAAGCTCGCAGAATACTTTGCAGAATTTCCCGGCATAGGTCCGAGACAGGCCAAACGCTTTGTATATTTCCTTTTGACACGTAACTCCGCACATTTGGAAGAGATCTCACGTCTAGTAATAGAAATTAAAAAAAGTGTCAGAGTCTGTTCTTTTTGTTTTAGATTTTATTCGGAACAGAAATCCCCTACTAGTCTATGTCCGACTTGTTCAAATCCAAATCGAGACAGCAGAGAACTTATGATAGTGGCTCGTGATGTTGATTTTGAATCAATAGAAAAGAGTCACGTGTACAATGGTCTGTACTTCATACTTGGTGGGACTATTCCTATTTTAGAAAAAGAACCAGAAAAAAGAGTGCGATTAAAAGAATTAAAAGAGAAAATTAGCAAAGGAAAATTCAAGGAAATTATACTTTCGTTAAACATAACGGCT
>CAYGFL010000017.1:0-14582 GCA_964349165.1 uncultured Candidatus Saccharibacteria bacterium | reverse complement strand
TTATTTTAACTCTCCCCAATTCTTCCCTATCGCCGAATTCGCCACACACACTATCCCCTCTATATCCTTCGGATCTATCACACTTTCCATTATTTTTTTCACCTCTGGAACGATGGTATCAACAAGAGATTCTCGGATTTCGAGCACAAGTTCGTCATGGACTTGTATAGTGAGGAAGGCGTCCTTCTCGTATCCAGAAGCCACGAGGTAGTCATCGATCTTTTTCATTGCGATTTTTATAATATCTGCATTTGTCCCTTGGAAAGGAGCGTTGATCGCCATGCGTTCTGCCATCGCCTTCACATACGGAATCTTTGAATTGATACCAGAGAAATATCTGCGTCTGCCGAAGAAAGTTTCGGTATACCCTTTTCTCTCGGTCTCCGCTTTTATTTGATCTAGATATTTCGCAAGACCAGAAAACTTTTCGAAATAATTGTTATAGAATTCTTGAGCTTCGGCACGGCTCGTGCCTTCGCCGAGGTTCTGCTTCAGAGCATTTACACCCATACCATAGAGGATTCCGAAGTTTATGACTTTGGCTTTTCTACGCATTTCTTTATCTACTTTATCTAAAGGCACATCGAAGACTTCAGAAGCCACGGCAGTATGCACATCGACGCCAGTTCGGAAAATCTCGAGAAGTTTATCGTCGTGGGACATGAATGCTCCGATGCGAAGTTCTACTTGAGAATAGTCGAGCGCTGCAAGTACAAAACCTTTTTCTGCGATGAATGCCTTGCGTATGGCTCGCCCTAGCTCACTTTTTATAGGAATATTCTGTAGCGCTGGTTGCGTAGTCGCCATGCGTCCAGTCGCCGCGCCAGTCTGTATGAAACGGGTGTGAACACGATCATTATTATCCACCCATGTTGGTAGGGGGTCTATGTATGTAGTGAGGAGCTTCGATAATTCTCGATATTCGAAGACTAGTGGGACGATGGGGTGTGTATCACGAAGTTTTTCTAGTTCAGACTCTTTGGTCGAGCGCGCGCCTCCTGCAGTCTTTTTCAATCCTTTTGCTGTGAGAGCGAGTTTGTCAAAAAGTATTTCACCGAGCTGTTTCGGCGATGCAATGTTAAATTCGACTCCAGCATGTCCACATATTTTCTTTTCAAGCTTTGCAAGTTCGATATGATAAGTTTTACCGAGGCTTTTTAAAAAAGGTACATCGATTTTTACCCCTTTTTCTTCCATCTTTTTAAGAACTGGAATAAGTGGGAGTTCAATGCCATCATATACTTTACGTAGTCCCCTCTTGTCGAGTTCGGTGAAGATGGTTTTTTTGGCTTCTGTGAAATCTTTTGCATTGGTAAACTCCAAGATCTCGTTCAATCCAGGATCTGTGCGATCAGAGTCGAGAAGCCACAGGGCGAGTGCAGTCTTTTGAAGTTCTAGTGGATCTATATCATTAAAAATAGCTTGAGTTTTGACTTCGACGACTTCCTCCTTCTTATGTCCAAGTACAAATTTGAGTCGCGCGCCGAGAGTGCGGAAATCAAGTTCATTAAATAATGTGATAGCTTTTTCTATTTCTATCCCTTCTTTGAATTCTTTTTTTGGCAATGTAAAATCTATCGGTGCATCGCGTCGTATCGTCGCTAGCATCTTGCTGAACTCTGCTTCTTCTTTACCATTTTTCAGAAGCTCTATGATGCGAGGAGAGATGCCTGCTTTCTTAAACTTTTCTTCTCCTCCCTTTTTTTCTAATACTTTATATATTCCATCTATTCCTCCGAATTCTGTGATGAGAGTCGTAGCAGTTTTTTCTCCTATTCCCGCGATGCCGATGATATTGTCGGATGGGTCTCCTCTTAGACCTTTGTAGTCAGGTAGAAGTTTCGGTCCGAATCCAAATCTTTCTTTTACTCCTTTTTCGTCATACATTATTGTATCTTTGATCCCCTTTTTTAATGTATATACCAATACTTTCTTGCCTGACACTAGTTGCATAGTATCCATATCTCCAGAAGCTACAACAACTTCTATGTCTTTATCATCTTTTACTTTCTCGACGATAGTTCCTAGCATATCGTCCGCCTCGAAGCCTGGTTTGTCGTAGATCGGAATATTAAAAGCCTTGAAAATATCTCGTGATCTGTTTATCTGGAGAGCTAAGTCACTATCTAGTTCCTTGCGTTGAGCTTTGTATTGTTTATACGCCTCATGTCTATATGTGGGTCCAGGCAGGTCAAAACACGCCACGATATAGTCTGGCTTCAGGTCTTCTATGATCTTCAGTAGCATAGCTACGAGTCCATATAGCGCTCCTGTCGGCTCACCTTTTTTCGATGAAAACTCCGGAAGAGCGTGGTATGCCCTATGCAGTATGGCGTGTGAGTCTAGTAATACAAGTCTTTTCATCCCCCTATTGTACCTCAAACTTTCTAGAAGTCTCGTCTATGAATTCGCAATGAATCCTGATGTGATTTTCTGGCAATATTTCCTTCACATTTTCTGGCCATTCGATGATAATTAAATTGTGTGCATTATTTACCAATTCTTCAAAATTAAGATTTTGTAATTCCTTTCCATTTTCCAATCTGTACGCATCTATATGTACTAGTCTAATAAAATGAGGATGTTTGGTCTCATATATTTTTTCAATAACAAAAGTCGGGCTGTTCACGATGTCTCCTACACCGAGCTCTTTTGCAACAGCTTGCGTAAAAGTAGTTTTACCTGCACCGAGATTTCCATAGAGACCGACTATGGTAGCTTCAGCGAGAGAAGTATCTAGAGACTTCAGCCAATCTGAAGCGAGGGTTTGGGTTTCTGATAGGGATTTTGTAGTAAAAGATTTCATAATTAAGACTATATCACAAAAGAAAATGCCTAGCATTTGTCGAACATGCTCAAACGAGCAGTCGATTGCTAGGCATTCCCCCGAGGAAATCTTACACACGGAACATGTGCATGACCTCGGGAAATTGATGTTATCGGTACACCCTACCTCTTCGGTAGTAGTTTTGCCTGGGGGTGTAGGACTCGTACGTCTCATTGTACGTATCTTGTTCCACCTCCTGGTCGTGTCCATCTGGGTACCACGACTGAGACACTCTTGTGTGGGTACCCTGACGGTGAGACTTGTAATAGCTTCCATCAATGTTGGAGATGACGGACTCGCTCCTACGAACTGGGTTCGCAGGAGTCGATGACTGGGGTATACCATCCAAATGCGAATGGTAGGGATTCCCCAACCATCCCGCCCTCGGGCCTTCATAGGGTGTCATGCACCCAGTGCCCAAGAGCACCGCCACCAGGCCGACCAACAAACTTAAATTTTTCAAAATTCCTCCTATGTTTTCCACCCAGACTTCATGTCTAAGTGATTCTTTTATATTATATCACACATACCCCTTATAAGTCAAGGAGGTGTAATAGCGAGGTGAGGGTATAATTGTAAGGATGAAAAAAACTCATGTTCTCATAATCGGTGGAGGTTTCGGTGGTACATACACAGCGAGATACCTGAAACCTCTCATAGAGCAAGACAAAGTAGAAGTTACTATCATAAACAGGACTAATTATTTCTTATTCACTCCCCTTTTGCATGAAGTCGCCACAGGAGCTCTCTCACCCACTAGTGTCGTCGAGCCGATAAGAGAAATATTTCGTCACAATAACGTTCACTTCATACAAGATGAAGTCATCTCGATAGATCCAGCACAGAAGGAAGTATCTACCGCAAATCGCACTATAGGCTATGACTACCTTGTCCTCTCTTCTGGTGCAGAGACGAACTACTATGGCACTCTCGGTGCAAAAGAAAATACTCTAACATTGAAAGATCTTCATGATGCTCAAGTTCTACGTAAAAAAATAATAGATGCATGTGAAAAAGGTGCGCATATCGCAGATGATGCAGAAAGAAAAAAGGTCCTCTCTTGTGTGATCGTCGGTGGAGGTGCGACTGGTGTGGAGCTTTCAGCAGAAGTCATAGAATTCATGCAAGCAACCCTCTGCTCGTACTATCGAGCCTGCCATATGAAAAAGGCAGATATGCAGATCACTATAGTCGCTGCAAGTGCAGATCTACTACCTCAATTCCCCGCTGAACTACGTGAGATCGCAAAAATGGAATTGGTGCGCAAAGGTGTGCGAGTTATGACTAGCGAGACTGTAGTAGAGGTGAAGCCCGGGAAAATACTATTTGCAGACAAATCCTTCATCGAAGCAGATACTATCATCTGGGTTGCAGGGGTAAAACCATCAACTATAGATATTGCTGGATCAGAGAAAGAAAAAAGCGGGAGAATAAAGATTGATGAATACCTGAAAGTTGTCGGTGTACAAGGTATATATGCTCTCGGTGATGTCTCTGGCACTCACCCCATGTTGGCGCAAGTCGCCTCACAACAAGCCTGCACAGTTGCAAGAAATATCTCTGCTGAAATAACCAACGTGCCCGCATCACCTTTTATATACAAAGAAAAAGGTCTCCTCGTATCTCTCGGTCAGTGGTACGCAACAGGTAAAATATTCGGAGTCGTAATGAAAGGTCCTCTCATGTGGTTCATATGGAGAGGTGTGTATCTATTCAACTTTCACTCGTTGAGAAAGAGGACGAAAATCGCCTTCGAGTGGTTCATAAATCTTTTCTATCCTAGAGATATTACGGAAGTTTAATTCTTTATTTTTTCTTTTGCCGATTTTATAAATGCAGTAAATAGTGGGTGTGGCGAAAGTGGTCTAGCTAGGAATTCTGGGTGAAACTGGGTTCCGAGAAAAAATGGATGTTCTGACTGTGGTAGTTCGGCTATTTCCATAAGGGTTCCATCTGGAGACTTACCAGAGAAAATCAATCCGCCTTTCTCTATTCTATCGATATATCTCGGATTCACCTCGTAGCGATGTCGATGTCGCTCTTTTATAGAACTCGTACCATATGCGAGAGACGCTAGAGAATCTTTTTTTAATTTAGCCGTATACAAGCCGAGTCTCATGGAACCTCCGTAGTTTCCTTCTGCAATTTTCTTTTTTTGATCGGGCATAATGTCGATGATAAGGTGAGGAGATTTCGTATCTATCTCTGCTGTATGAGCACCTGTGAGACCGAGTGCATTGCGAGCGAATTCTATAGTCATGAGTTGCATACCGTAGCACAGACCGAAGTATGGTATTTTGTTTTCTCTCGCGTAGCGTATGACATTCAACTTTCCTTCTATACCTGTCTCACCGAATCCTCCTGGTACTATAATCCCATCATATTGATCTAGAGTTGTATAGTCTGGATTTCCATTTTCAAAATCTTTGGCATTCACAGTGTGTATCTTTGGTTTTACTTTGTTGGCATATGCAGAATATTTTATCGCCTCGAGTACAGAGATGTAGGCGTCGGTGAGAACAAAATCTCCAGTATTAAAATATTTACCTACTATGGCTATGTGGACTTCCTGATCGAAGTTCTTCACACCTTTCGCGAACTTTTTCCACTCTGTTAACCCTTCTCCTTTGCGAGATTCGAGTTTAAAAGATTTTAAAATTATCTCACCGAGCCTATCGTTGTCGAAGTTGCTAGGTACGTCATATACACTATCGATATCTGGAGCTGAGATAACATTTTCTTCACGGATGTTGCAGGCGATTGCGATCTTTTCTTTTCTCTTTTTGTCCACTAGTTGTTCGGATCGAGCGATGATGATGTCGGTATGCACTCCGTATGAAGCGAGCTGGTTCACAGCGTTCTGTGTTGGACGAGTCTTCATCTCCCCTATCTTCGAAGGGATCGGCAAATAACTAACCATGATGAAGAGTACATCGTCCGGATGCTTTATCTTCAGTACGCGAGCGGCTTCGATGAACATTATGTTCTGATAGTCACCCACTGTCCCGCCGATTTCTATTATTGATATTTCTGATTTATTCAATTTACCTGCATGTTCATATCTGCGGACTATTTCATCTCGTATATGTGGCACAGCTTCGACACATTTACCTCCATATCCCAGGTTTCTTTCTCTCTCTATGACGTCACGGTAGACCATGCCAGAAGTCATGTAGTCTTCTTTTATAACATCTCTATTTAGAAATCTCTCGTAGTTACCCATGTCCTGGTCTGTCTCTAGTCCTGAATTCAAGACAAAAACCTCACCGTGTTCAGTGGGGTTCATAGTTCCTGCATCAACATTGAGGTATGGATCTACTTTCGCGAGATTTACATCGAAACCTTTCGCATGTAGAAGTGTGCCGATGGAAGATGTGGCGATACCCTTTCCAACTCCAGACATTACGCCACCGACGACAAAGATGTACTTATGATTGAACTTTTGCTTTCTCACTTTCGTAGGCTTCCGGACAGACTTCTTTTTCATCTATTCATTTTAACAAAAAAGTTTGCTCTGTCTACTTTACACATTCAAATATCTACGTACTGCTAAGTAACTTGAGATCGCTCCTAGAACTATTCCCGAACCCATGATAACTGTGAAGATTTGACCGAAGTTTTGTATGAAATATTTCGAAAAAACGTCGATGATAAGGCTGAAGTCATTTGCCCCTTGAGTCCCTGCGAACTTCACTATTGCCGCATCACTATAGAAAGCGAAGACTGCGAGAATGACGAGGGTGAATACTCCGGACACGACACCATACATGATTCCCGACATTACGAATGGACCACGGATATATGGATTCGAGGCTCCGACGAGCTTCATGACAGATATCTCGTCTTTGGATGTGAATATGACTAGACGGATAGTGTTGAAAGTTATGATGATCGAGACGATTACGAGAATGATCGCGATAAGTGATCCAGTCTTCTGCACAGTGGGGATGATCCGTCCGAGTCTGTCTATGATGAGTTTGTTCTGATTATAATTTATCTTATCTATAGCTACTAGACCGTCTTTCGATAGAGAATTTTTACTGTCTAGAAAAGATGCTATGCCAGCGTACTGGGAAGGCTCTTTTGCTCGGATATTCAAAACCGCTGAAAAAGGATTATCCCCTATCTCCTCGAGACCTTGTAGTATGAGGGTATTGTCCTTCCATTTATTCTTGAAGCTGATCAAGGCCTGTTCTCTGGATATATACTCCACCTCCTGTACCTCTGGTAGTTTCTCTATAGTCTTTTTCAATTCGAGAATACTAGGCTCGAGAGTGTTGATGGTGAAATAGACATTGATATCTACTTTGTTCTTTACCTCTTCGATGAGAGTACTGCCGAAAGCGCTACCGAAGATGAGGGCGCCGAAGGCGGTGAGAGAAAGTGTGAGTATTATCACTGAGGAAAATGATAGGAAGCCGTTTCTCCAGAAATTTACAAAACCTGCTCGTATAATTCTTTTTAAATATGTGAAAATCATAAAATATATTTGCCGTGCTTATCATCTCTTATAACTTTACCTTTTTCCATGGTGAGGACTCTTCCCCCTATCATATCCACCACGCCTTTGTTGTGTGTGGTGAGCAATACTGTTGTGCCGAGCTCATTGATCTTTTGTATTATTTTTACTATTTCAAATGTATTGACTGGATCGAGGTTCCCTGTTGGTTCATCGGCGATGATGATATCTGGCTGGTTGACTATGGCGCGAGCTATGGCGACGCGCTGTTTCTCCCCACCAGAGAGTTGGTGAGGAAAATTCCACATTTTATCTCCGAGATCTACGAGATCTAGCACGTATGGCACATCGGACTTTATCTCTGCATCTGTTTTGCCAGAAGCTTCCATGGCGAAGGCGATGTTCTCGTACGTAGTTTTGTTCGGAATAAGGCGAAAATCTTGGAAAATAGTACCTATTCTGCGACGGAGTTTGCTCATGTCACGCTTTTTCAACTTATGAATGTCTTTTGATTCGAAAAAAATAGTTCCGTCTGTGGGGCGATCTTCTGCTATGAGCATCTTCATGAGAGTCGTCTTGCCCGCTCCAGAATGTCCGACGATAGTGAGGAATTCCTTGGGTTCTACGGTAAAGCTCACAGTATCGAGTACGATAGACTCGTCTGGGTAGACCTTTGTAACTTTATCGAAGTAAATCATGCATTCTATTATACCACGATATTTTTTTCTGCCTCTAGGAATTCATCGAGGTCGCCTTCTAGCACCTTATCTACCTGCGATGACTCCACATTTGTCCTGTGATCTTTTACCATCTTATATGGATGCATGACATAAGAACGGATCTGGTTGCCCCAGTCGATAGAGGTACTCTTGCTCACATACATTCCCTTTTCTTTGGCCACTCTTTCTTCTTCTTGGAGTTTAAAAATTTTTGCTCGTAAGATATCGAGGGCTTTTTCTTTATTCTGCGCTTGCGAACGTTCTGATGTGACGTGGACAGAGAGATTTGTTGGCGTGTGTACTATACGTACAGCAGTCTCTCTCTTGTTCACATTCTGCCCTCCTGGTCCGCCGGACTTGGCGATAGAAATCTCTAGGTCTTTGTCTGGTATGTCGATATCATTGGCATGAATCTTTTCAAATTTTGGAATTACTTCTACCATGGAAAAAGAGGTGTGGCGTAACTGTTTCGCATTGAAAGGAGAGATTCTCACAAGTCTATGTACTCCAGACTCATTTTTTAAAACTCCGTATACACCTTTACCATTTATCTCTATTGTTATATTCCTGTATCCCCCATGATCATTCTCGTGCTTGTGTATGAGCTGCATTCCCCAGCCTTTGTTCTCTGCCAACTTTCTGTACATTCTATATAGTATGACTGTGAAATCCTCTGCATCATCACCCCCAGCTCCAGAGAAGATGGTCATGATGGCATCGCCCTTATCATACTTTCCACCCTTGCCACCATTAGCAACTTCCTCTTTGAGATCATTTAATTCCCGTACCATTGCCTGCGCTTTGTTTTTATCAGACCAAAAGTCAGACTCCTGCATGAGTTTTTCGATTTCTATAATTCTTTTCTGCTGTTCTTCCATATGTTTAGAGTATCAGAAAAAGTAAAAGCCACCAACAAGGAGTGTGGTGGCAGAAAAGGTTGGCTGGCGGTGCTATCGACTTACTTGTTCGTAGCTTTCCAGACAGTAGGTTTCGTGTTGTCAGTACGAGAACCATATAGTAGTCGATCTGGCTCCAGCATTGCGCAGGTCTAGCCAGTGTGTTCCCAAACAAACAACCGCCAACCACAGTGAAATCTAAACAAACGATATACCCGAATCAGTTGAGTGTCAATATCTTGGAGCCAAATGTGAGAATCGGACTCACGTTCCTGCTTTACGAAAGCAGTGTTCTACCACTGAACTAATTTGGCATATAGAAAATACTACACTACCTGCATATAAAAACAATTGTGAGGTATAATTATGGACATGATCGAATTCAATGAAGACAAACAGAATCGTAAAATCAGTGGTCTACTGAAACGCGAGGAAGAGGAGTTGGTGCAACTACTGTCAGCGAAGTACGGTGTCGAGTATGTCGACCTGACTGTCACAGCTGTGAACACCGATGCATTGCGCCTTATAGAAGAGTCAGTAGCTCGCGCTGCCAAGTCGGCTTCTTATGCTCTTGTGAACAGGCGTGTGACCGTGGCGACGAGGAACCCAGAGGATCCCAAGGTCGTGGCTATAGTAGATGATTTGAAAAAGAAAGGTTACGAGCCGTTCGTCTCCATCTGCTCTATGGCGAGTCTCGAAAAAGCTTGGACTGCCTACAAAGATCTCTCGTTCGCATATGAGACCAAAGCGGGTTCTCTGCAAGTTTCTAGTGAAGAAATAGCTTCTATTGTAGAAAAGGCGAAGAGTTTGCCGGCTATTGTAGAGATACTGGAGAGCACACTAGCGATGAAGAAAAGTTATCGTGTATCGAAAATTCTAGAAACCATTCTCGCTGGAGCTCTCGCGACAGAAGCCTCGGATGTACATATCGAGCCAGAAGAGGCGTATATCCGTCTGCGATATCGTCTGGACGGTGTGCTAGTGGATGTTATAAATTTTGACCTCGACACCTATCACCTACTACTCTCACGCATCAAGCTACTATCTGGATTAAAATTGAATATAAAAAAAGACGCTCAAGACGGACGCTTCAGCGTACATATTGGTACAGATGATATAGAGATCCGTACTTCTGTACTTCCTGGAGCATATGACGAGTCCATTGTTATGCGTCTTCTAAATCCGAAAACGATTTCTGTGCCAATGGAAGAACTAGGTATTCCGAAAAAACTCCTCTCTATTCTTACAAAGGAAATCACGAAGCCGAACGGTATGTTGCTCACTACAGGTCCCACAGGTTCTGGAAAGACTACGACTCTCTACGCCTTTCTAAGGAAGGTGCACAGTCCGCAAGTGAAAATTATTACAATAGAAGACCCTATCGAATATCATCTTCCTGGAATAGTTCAAACGCAGGTCAACGAGAAAGGTTATACATTTCTAGAGGGTCTGCGCTCTGCTCTTCGCCAAGATCCAGATATCATCATGATCGGTGAGATCCGCGATGGGGAGACTGCGTCTATCGCTATTAACTCTTCCCTCACAGGTCACTTGGTTTTCTCTACACTTCATACGAATAGTGCCGCAGGCGCATTCCCTCGCCTCATCGATCTAGGTATCAATTCGAAAATCATGAGTTCTTCTATCAACATCGTCCTTGCTCAGAGACTTCTCCGTCGACTATGTCCTTTCTGTAGAAAAGAGGTGGCTCTAGGTGAAGAAAAGAACGCTGATATAAAGAAAAAAATCGATGCAGTCCTAGCAACCATCGTAGATAAAAATGAAATCCCAACTATGCCCGCCACAGTATTCACAGCCAATGGATGTGACAAGTGCAATATGACTGGCTACAAAGGTCGTATAGGTATATATGAAGGCATGAAGCTAAATGAAGAAGTAAATAAAGTAATAGACTACAACTCTAGTGAAGCAGAAATAGCAAAAATTGCTGCTCCACAAGGAATACTCACTATGACACAGGATGGTATAATAAAGGTATTAACAGGAGTAACATCTCTTGATGAACTAGAGAGAGTTATTACAGTAACAGAATAAAAAATATGAATACATCTGGCAACCTTGATAGGGCTTTTCAGCAATTCGAACAAGAGATGCAGAAGGAGGCAACTCTTTTAAATCAAAAGAAAGCGGATTTGAAACACGTAGAAGATGAAATAGTTGCTTTCACAGAAGAAAATAGAAAACAGAAATTAGAAATCGGTATTCGTGAGAGAAAAATAAGAGAAGATGAGTCTAAAAAAAGAGAACTGGTGCAGGAAATACGAAGTTTGGAGCTCAATCAACAAAAAGATCATGCGGAATTGACACGAATGGCAAATGCAAACAAAGAACGCCTTACTTCACATGGAGTAAAAATACCGCCATCAACTCATTAGTAGTTACAAACTATTAAAAATGCTGTGTCAATTGAAATTTAAATTAAGAGGAGTACCATTGATAGAAGAAAGTTGAGATAGTATCGGATGCAAAAATCTCTAAGCAATGCTTTCAATGCGATCACCAAAAGATAAACATAGTTTCAGGGATGACCCCAGTACAGCGCATACAAGATGGTGACCAGAATGTCCCCAACACTATGTCAGATAGTTAGAGTAAACTAACTATATTGCTTAGAGATTTGTGAACCCGATATTCGAATCAAAGGGCAGGACACGGGTCGAACTATGGAGTAGCCTAGCATACTTTACTTATCATGTCAAGAGACCAAACCAATAAAAATAAGGGTGGAACAGAGACGACAGTTGGAGAAACTGGGTATCTCGACCAGACATTGAGGCCGAATCGGTGGGCAGAATACGTCGGACAACAGTCGATAAAAGACAATCTGCACATACTTTTGACTGCCGCAAAGGAGAGGAATCATCCACCAGAACATATTTTATTTTATGGACCTCCTGGTCTCGGAAAAACGACTTTGGCGCACCTTATCGCAAAAGAGACTGGGGCTCAAATGAAGGTCACTTCTGGACCAGCCATACTAAAAGTTGGTGATCTTGCCTCTATACTCACCAATCTTTCACATGGAGACATCCTTTTTATAGACGAGATCCATAGACTGAACAAGGCTATAGAAGAAGTGCTATACCCTGCGATGGAATCTGGGAATTTAGATATCATCATAGGAAAAGGTCCTTCTGCACGCACTATACAACTCGAGCTTCCCTCTTTTACCCTCATCGCCGCCACCACTCGTATCGCCATGATCTCCTCCCCTCTCCGTTCACGTTTCTCTGGTGGTGTTTTCAAACTTGAGTTCTATACAGAGGAAGAAATCGGCGAGATTATAAAAAGATCTGCAAAGATATTGGATATTGAAATTCATAAAGATGCGGTGAGGGCGATATCCGAGAGAAGTCGATTCACTCCTCGTACTGCCAACTATTTCCTCAAGAGATGTCGTGACTACGCGCAGATAGAGAAAGTTTCTCTGTCTCAGGATGTGGTTGAAAAAGCTCTCAAGATGCTAGGAGTCGATCATCTAGGACTAAATAATGCAGACAGAGATATTCTAAAAGTAATGATAAATAAATTCGGAGGAAGACCTGTCGGTCTAAATACTATCGCTGCAGCTCTGTCTGAAGAACAAGCGACTATAGAGGAAGTCTACGAGCCATATCTTCTTCAGTTGGGACTCATAGAGAGAACACCGAGGGGTAGATCGCCGACAGATAAGGCTTATGCGCATTTAGAAATTAAAGGGTCTCCTAAATTATTATAATCAATCAAAACACATGTCCGGACATAATAAATTCTCAAAAATTAAACATCAGAAAGCCAAAAATGATGCTCAAAAAAGTAAAGTCTTCGGCAAGCTCGTGCGTTTCATAACTGTAGAGGCCAAGAAGGCTGGGGGTAACCTCAAGTCTCCAGGCCTGGCTCTAGCAATAGAAAAAGCAAAGAAAGAAAACATGCCGAATGACACCATAGACCGCGCAGTGAAGAAAGCCACGACTGATACTGCAAATATGGAGAATATTCTCTACGAAGCCTATGGTCCAGGAGGAATAGCAATACTCATCGAGGTCCTCACAGACAACCGCAACAAGGCTGCGCAAGATATAAAACACATTCTCTCTCTTCATGGCTCCGAACTCGCAGCCGTAGGTAGTGCAACCTGGGCTTTTACCAAGTCTCATGAGGGTTGGAAGGCGAACATGACAATGCCTCTCGAAGATGAGGATATTACGAAACTCCAAGCGATGGTGGAGGCACTAGAAGAGAGCGAGGAAGTGCAGGATGTGTTCACTAATGCAGAATAAAAAATGATCATTCTCGGAATAGATCCTGGTTATGATCGTGTTGGTATCGCTATCGTAGAAAAAAAATCTCGAGAAAAAGAGGTTTTGCTATATTCAGAATGTCTGCAAACTTCGGCAAAAGACGATTTCTATACTCGCCTAGGACAAGTGGGTAAAAAAATCTCAGAGATAATAAAAGAATATAAACCAGACGCTCTCGCCATAGAATCCCTTTTCATAACAAAAAACCAAAGGACAGCGATGAGGGTGTCGGAGGCGCGTGGAGTCATCATATATGAAGCTGTGCGTGCGAATATACCAGTATATGAGTACACTCCCCTGCAGATAAAAGTAGCTGTCACAGGACATGGGGGTAGCGACAAGGGTCAAGTCATGAAAATGATTCCCTTACTTGTCAAAATAACTGCAAAAAAAGCTCACGATGATGAGTACGACGCTATTGCTGTAGCTCTGACTTGTATCGCCTCTACAGGTTCGAGTTTTCCACAGTCTAGGTAGTTTGCAAAAAAATATATATTTTGTTACAACTATGAAATAAAAATAAGCATAGAATAAATTATGCCAAAAATAAAACCGATAGACAAAAAAAATGAAACAAAGATACCAAAGCCAGCAGATGAGCTCGAGAAGATTATCGAGATAGATGATGATACAAAAGTTGATGATATAGATCTTGTCCCAGGAGAAACAGAGGAGGAGGATGCAGAGGATGAAGAGGCTGTCCTAGATGAGGAGGAGATAGATCCTTTCAAAGATAAGTGGGAGGAGTAGTAAAAAAGAGGGTTAAAACCCTCTTTTTTACTGTATTGTTATACTTACAAATCTCTTTTTACCTATCCTTAGAACCATATCTTTTTCTACTTTTATAAACTGATCTGTGATTGTTTCGTTTGTTGCTATTACACTCACAGCATTTCCTTCTATCAATCTTCGCCATTCTGCATTTGATACTACAACCTTCGAGTTAATTAGAATATCTCTTAACAGTGTTCCGTGTGCAGATTTTATCTCCATGATATCTGATGGCACCTCACCTTTTTTGAAAGTGTTTTCGAAAGACTTTTGGGCTCTCTCTGCTAGTTCGGAACCGTGAATCATGGTTACGATCTCTTTTGCGAGTCTAACTTTATAGTCTCGAGGATTAGCTCCACGCAACATCTCCGCTTCCATTTGTTTTATCTCGAACATTGAGGCATCAGTGATGAGTTCAAATCCAGGAGTAATGAGACCATCGCTCCAACTCATGATTTTTCCAAACATGTCTTCAGCTGTCTGATTGAGGCTCACCATATTACCCTCTGTTTTTCCCATTTTTTTACCAGATGAATCGACAAGAAGCCTAGTGGCAAGGACAAATTTTTCCTTGTTTTTTATTTTTTTCATGAGATCACGTCCTATAAG
>CAYGFL010000016.1:0-15700 GCA_964349165.1 uncultured Candidatus Saccharibacteria bacterium | reverse complement strand
ATTATATTCCCCCACTCTCCCATCTGTTCGGACGACTCTATGACACGGCACATCGTCTCGATAGTTCTTCTTCATGATGCTCCCCACCACGCGAGAGGCACCGGGCCTTCCCGCCTTCTGTGCCACTTCTCTATACGTCAATACGCTACCTAGCGGGATGGCGCGGACGATGGATAGGACCTTGGAGGTGAAGGTGAGCATACAGCTGTTATCCTACTCCCTCTCCCTATTTCCCAACAGGATCAAAACTAAGATATACACAATATGTTCATCTACAAGAGGATTATTCTCCGGCTGGATGAGAGCCATGTACATGAGAGCCATCATGACAGATCCTGCGAGCGCTCCCCATTTTATATATTTATTAAAAAGTAAAGTAAGACCGACGAACAAGAGGCCTAGCATGAACATCCAATCGACTATAGCCACACCCGCGAGATTATGGAAGAAATCCACAAAAGGCCCCTGAACTGCATTACTTAGGAATCCTGTAGTTGGAGATCCGCCTTCGATCCAGGCATTCGAAGCCTTCGTTGCAAATCCTAGACCAAAAGTTTTATCGGCGAAAGCCCATAGGAAAATAAAACTCATCACATAACGTAATAATTTAAAAGCGATATTTTGTGTTTTCATATATGTTAATTATACCACTGTTTTCTGATATACTTTGTGCATGTCTTCCCCCTTTACCCATCTCCATACTCACTCACACTACTCCCTGCTCAATGCTCTACCGAAGATAGACGACCTAGTCGCAGAAGCGAAAAAATATGAGATGAATGCTCTCGCTCTCACCGACGCCGGCAACCTCTATGGCGCCATCGAGTTCTATCAGACCTGCAAGAAAAAAGGTGTCAAACCTATCATAGGTGTCGACTTCTATGTCGCTCTTCGGACTAGAAAAGATATGCAAGCAGGAATAGATAACCGTCGTACTCGCCTTGTTCTACTTGCAAAAAACTATGATGGTTACAAGAACCTCATCAAGCTCGTGACTGCCTCGAATATGGACGGCTTCTATTATAAACCTCGTATAGACAGAGAACTCATAGAGATGTATAGCGAGAACCTTGTGTGTATTTCCCCATCATTCTCAAGTGAGATCTCGCAAGCTGTGAAAAATAAAGACGTGGCGAAGGCGAAAGAAAAAATAGAGTGGTACAAGAAAGTCTTCGGCGCAGAGAACTTTTTTATCGAGATCACACGCCATAGAGAGATCGCGACTCATGAACCACTCATGCAACAACTTTTGAAACTCGCGGAAGAGACGAGCACGCAGATAGTCGCTGCTCATGATGTCTACTACCTCCATCCAGAAGACAAGTCTGCTAGAGACACTCTCATGTTGGTGAACACTTCTGGAGATTTTTCAGACAGATCTTCTATCGGTGGTTCTGCCAATATGGGCGCCGATGCTGGAGGTGATGGAGAAAATGAAGAGGATTTTTCTTTCATTTCGCCCGAGAGAGCCTCAGAACTTTTTGCAGATATTCCTGAGGCTATCGCAAATACACAGAAAATCTCTGATATGTGCAACTTAGAAATAACTCTAGGTAAATGGTACTTCCCGAATTTCATCGTCGAGAGTGGACTATCTCATGATGATGAACTGCGACGTATCGCCTATGCTGGTCTCACAGCTCGCAAGATGGAAAAAACAAAAGAGGTTGAGGATAGGATAGAGTACGAATTGAAGGTTATAAAAGATAAAGGATACGCGCAATACTTCCTAGTGGTCTCCGACCTTCTTCGCTTCGCTCATGAAAATAAAATCCTCACGAACATTCGAGGTTCTGTCGCAGGATCTCTCGTAACCTACCTCTCTTTCATCACCAATGTAGACCCTATAGACTACAAGCTTCCCTTCGAGAGATTTTTAAATCCCGAGAGACCTTCTGCACCAGATATCGATATGGACTTTGCTGACAACAGACGTGATGAAGTCATAGAATACACCAGAAAAAAATATGGCTATGCCAATGTGGCGCAGATAGGTACTTTCGGTACGATGATGGCTCGTGGAGCGGTGCGAGATGTAGCTAGAGCTATGGGTTTCGCTTATGAAATAGGAGATAAGATATCGAAACTCATCCCTATGGGAGCACAAGGTTTCCCCATGACTATAGATAGAGCTCTCGCAGAAGTCGCAGAACTGAAAGAACTATATGAAAGAGATGCGAATACGAAACGCATTATAGATATGGCGAAAAAGATCGAAGGTTGTGCACGTCACATCTCCGTGCACGCCGCAGGTGTCGTCATCTCGCCAGATGATCTCACAGAACACGTGCCTCTGCAGTACGATACGAAAGGTGAAAAGAAAATCATCACTCAATACGATATGCATGCTGTCGGTGAAGATGGCGTAGGTCTCTTGAAATTCGACTTTCTTGGAATAAAAAATCTTTCGATACTTGCCGATGCTGTAGAAAGAGTAAAGAAGATTGAGGATAAAGACGTGGACATTGAGAATATACCTCTAGATGATAAAAGAACTTTCGAAATACTGGCGCGTGGAGAGACTACAGGACTTTTCCAGCTAAATGGTACAGGTATGACGAAGTTCCTCATAGATCTCAAACCTTCTAGTATCCACGACATCAATGCCATGGTCGCGCTCTATCGTCCAGGCCCTCTAGAAATGATCCCGACATATATAGAGAGGAAACACGACCCTGCAAAAGTGGAATATCTCGATCCTCGTATGAGAGACATACTAGATCGCTCATATGGAGTCATCACATATCAGGACGACGTCATGATGATCGCTATAAAGCTCGCAGGCTACTCATGGCTCGAAGCAGACAAACTTCGCAAAGCTATGGGTAAAAAGATTCCAAAAGAAATGCAAGAGCAAAAAGAAAAGTTACTAAATGGATTTGAAAAAGGAGGACTGGGTAAAAGAAATGCGAATAAATTATGGGAACTCATCGAGCCTTTCGCCGCATATGGTTTCAACAAAGCCCACGCCGCAAGCTATGGTCGTGTCGCCTATCAGACTGCGTATATGAAGGCGAACTATCCAGCTATATATATGTCTTCTGTACTCACGGCGGACTCTGGAGATGTCGAGAAAATAGCAGAGATCATAGCCGAGTGTAAACGCATGCAGATCCCCATTTTACCTCCAGATATAAATGAAAGTTTCAGTCAGTTCACAGTGATAAAAGGAGAGCAACATCGTATACGTTTCGGATTGATAACGATAAAGAACTTCGGCCAAGGTATCGCTACAGCCATCATCGAAGAGAGAAAAAAGAATGGTCATTTCACCTCTCTTGCCAATTTCCTAGACAGAGTAAAAGACAGAAATTTAAATAAAAAATCTCTAGAGGCTCTGATAAAAGCTGGAGCTCTTGACAGCTTCGGTGTCGATAGAGGTGTCCTACTTGGAAATATCGAAACTCTGCTTGCGTATAACAAGGAGCAAGAGAAACAATCCGATGATCAGAGTTCCCTCTTCGGTCTCATGACAGACAAGTCGTCTCTACCAGTTCTGAAACTTGCAGAAGTTCCTCCGATAGATCTTCGAGAAAAATTGGCTTGGGAAAAAGAGCTCCTCGGTCTGTACATCTCAGGTCACCCATTAGACAGATATCGCGAAGTTATATTGAAAAGGGATATCGATATAAAAAAAGCAAAAGAAACATTGAAAGATGGAGAGATTGCTACTATCGCCTGCATCATAGAAGAGGTGAAACCCATCTCTACGAAAAAAGGAGACTCTATGGCCTTCATACGCTTGGCAGATTTCTCTGGAACTATAGAGGCTGTTGTATTCCCTAGGATACTGCAGGAGTTCCGTACTGCATTTACAGTCGATAGGTGTCTCGCTGTGAAAGGAAAAATATCTGATAGAAATGGTGAGAAGACAATAATAGTGGAGAGGGTGAAGGTGTTGGCTTAAAAAAACAACCCTCGCGCCGAAGCGGGAGGGTGTTTGTGAACTGGCGTATTTCACGTGAGGAGTTTCCATTCCATTTCTTCACCAGCGAAAAAAGGAACTATCGAATCATTAAGCCCAGGAACCTCGCATTCCATTGGGACTTTCCATGATTCGCGTACGAAAGAGACTTTTTCCTTGTTGAGAGGAAGACTGTAGAATCTGGCGCCATTTTCTGAAATGAACCGCTCGAGATTTGATAGGAAGCCATGTTTTTCGAAAAGAGAGATCAGCATGGGAAGGGCTGGTATGGTATTCCATGCCCCACATGAAGCTCGTGCACATTCCTTCTTTGATTTAAGATGCGCAGCATCGTCACCACCATACCAGAACTTTTTGTCTCCTGAAAACGCAGCGTTTTGTACTGCAGTTCTGTCTTCCGGATCTTTTGCTCCAGGTTTGAACCCTCCATCATGGACACAGATAAGACCACCGCTCCGCTCACTGTATCCATTCAGATCATCACTTGTCACATAGAGGTGATGGATGGTGATGCTTGCACCGACTGCGTCAGACTGATCTTTGACCCATTGCACCATATCAGCACTCGAGACATGCTCCACACTCACCTTCAAAAGAGGAAATTTCCTCACGATGTCGATGAGAATCTTCCTGAATTCAGATTCCTTTCGACGACCCATGACGTCGTACGAAGGATGTTCCGGGTGAAATTGCACAACCATGTCCAATTGTTCTGCATATGAAAGTGCTGGGTAGATCTTGGTGTAGTCCACGACGCCATTAGCAGAATGCGTGGTGACATAACGTGGATACACCTTGATTACTCTCACACCCAAGAGAAACGCATCGTAGATCATTTCCCGTGTTGTTTCCTCAGTCAATTGGATGGTTGCGATAGGTTGAAACTTCTTACCTCCTTCAATTCCCTTGGCATAGTGAGAGATTTCAAGAGCGTATTCCATCGCCAGAACTCCTGTTAGCTTCGGTGGAAGAGTGTTTGGTTCAGCCACAACCCTGTGTCTCCATCCTGAATCGATGAAAACTTTTACAAGGTATTGGAGAAGTTGACCTTGTCTGAAGTGTGCATGCCAGTTGTCTGGAGCACGCATCGTCAATGTTTTTCCTTCTTCACTTATTGTCATAATTTTCTTTCTGTATTTTCCTTTTTGATGAACGATGTGGGTTTCCACGGAGTCCGCAGATGGATTGCACCGAAGCCGATCGCTTTCGCGCCGAGTCTCCGGAGTTTTTCCATGTCTTCGAATTCCATGACGCTTGGACCGATCACAGGGAGTGATCCTTGTTTGGCGAGAGCTTCGACTGCCGCCCAGTTGTGTTTCTGTGCTGGTTTGCCGGAGACTCCTCCGCCTCCACCACCGACTTGCTTCTCGAGCTTCGCCAAAGGCGTTTGCTCACCGTTAGTAAAGACCGTCTTCCACGGCACGCTGTTGAGGGAGATCGCTTCCGCGATTCCGACAAGTCCGCGCGTAATAGTGAGATAGTCCTGATCAGCCGAGACTTTGACGATGACGGGGTGACGCGAAGTACGTTTGACCGCCTTCACACTATTCACCACCATCTCTGCCTGTTCGATTGCATGGCCGGTATTCGGACACGAGACGTTGACTTCAAGCGCGACAAGATCGAAGCGATTGAGCATCTCCGCCATTTCAACCAGTTCCTTTTCATCGCCGAAGATTGATCCGGCTGTTGGGAACTTTTTGAAATCGAGTTTAGGGCCGACTTCTCGGCACCACCATTCGACACCAGGGTTGGTCAGTCCAACTTTATTGACCGCCCCACCAGGAATCAGACGAACACAGGTCCATGGTCTCCACCATCGCAAGTTTCCAGGACGCGGATTGCGCATCAGAGACTTGATGACGACAGTGAAGAGTTCGGGCTTGATGAGACCGAGCCACACGAGTGGTCGTTCCCAAGGCCAACCCTTGCCATCGAAGGCAAGAGCGCCACTTGCAACCATGTATTTGAACGCATGGCCGTTTGAGAGAGTTATCATAGGAGAAAACTATCGCTTTATCATCTTATTTCAACGAGCACACTAAGCCGTGCTTATAGCTTTATCCAATGCAACCTTACTAAAAAGTAATGCGAAAATCAACCCTCGCTCTCTTTTCTTTTTTCTGCTATTATTTACCCTATGAATTCAGAAAATTTATCCCCCCTTCGTCACACCCTCGCCCACTTGCTTGCAAAAGCAGTCTTGGACACATATCCCGATGCGAAACCTACCATCGGTCCCGCTATCGACAATGGCTTCTACTACGACTTCGAATTCCCTTCTCCTATATCTGATAAGGATTTGCATGCCATAGAAAAAAAGATGAAATCCCTATTAAAAGATTGGAAGGAGTTTACTCATAAAGAAGTTAGCGAAAAAGAAGCCCAGGATCATTTTAAAGATAATCCCTACAAACTCGAACTTATCGATGAGATTATTAAAAAAGGCGAAAAAATAACTCTGTATACTTGTGGAGGATTCACAGACCTATGTCGTGGTGGGCATCTAGAGCATCCGTCGAAAGAAATAAAAGCTGATGGATTCAAATTGACTCATATAGCTGGTGCGTATTGGCGAGGTAGTGAGGATAATAAAATGCTCACTCGCATCTATGGTCTTGCCTTTGAAAATAAAGAGAGGCTCGATGAATATGAAACCATGCGGATAGAAGCCGAGAAAAGAGATCATAGGAAACTAGGAAAAGAGCTTGGCATATTCGCTTTCGATGACCAAGTTGGACCAGGATTACCTCTCTGGATGCCGAATGGTACAGTTATTATAGAAGAATTAGAAAAATTGGCGAAAGAAACAGAGTTCGCTATGAATTATCATCGTGTTCGTACTCCTCATATAGCAAAGGACACTCTATACAAGACCAGTGGACATCTTCCATATTATAAAGAGAGCATGTTCCCACCGATGGAATACGATGGCGAGACGTATTATCTCAAAGCCATGAACTGTCCACACCATCACAAGATATTTGGTGCAGTACCTAGAAGCTACAAAGAACTTCCTCTACGTCTAGCAGAGTATGGAACATGTTATCGGCATGAAAAATCTGGCGAGTTATTTGGTCTTATGCGCGTGCGTTCTCTACAGATGAATGACGCTCATATCTACTGTACCGAAGCCCAGTTCGCAGATGAGTTCAGAGCTGTAAATGAAATGTACCTTCATTACTTCAAAATCTTCGGTGTAGGTAAATACATGATGCGCTTCTCTACTCATGATCCGAAAAAGTTAGGGGAAAAGTACGTAGATGAACCAGAGTTATGGAAAAAGACAGAGGACATGGTGCGCAATGTTCTCATCGAGTCGAAGATTCCGTATATTGAAGTTCCGAATGAAGCCGCTTTCTATGGTCCGAAGATTGATGTACAGGTCTGGAGTGCCATAGGTCGCGAATTCACTCTAGCAACGAACCAAGTCGACTTTGCGGTGCCAAAGCGTTTTGATCTAGAATATACCGATAGTGATGGATTAAAAAAGACCCCTCTGTGTATACATCGTGCTCCACTAGGTACACATGAGAGATTCATCGGATTCCTCATAGAACATTATGGTGGCAACTTCCCTCTCTGGCTTTCTCCCATACAAGTGAAAATAATTCCAATAGGAGACGCGCATCATGCAAAAGCGGTAGAGATTTATGATATTTTAAGGAAGAATATGGTGCGAGTAGAAGTAGAGCTATCTGATGAAGGATTTGGTAAAAAAGTACGTTCTGCAAAAACGATGAGGATTCCTTATTTTATTATCATTGGTGATAAGGATATCTCTGCTGGTAAAGTCACATTAGAAAGTAGAGACGCGGGACAGGTAGGACAGTTGAGTGAAGATGAGGTTATTAAAAAGATTTTGGGGGAAATAGAGGAGAAGAAATAGATACGAGAGAGGAAATAGGTAAAAGAAAACCGCGACCATATTATAGATCGCGGTTAAGTGCATTTTCACAAAAACAAGGAGATTATTTTTTGATGATTGCTGATGGATGCTCCGAATCCCCACTCGTATCAGACAGACTCCAATCCCACAAATTTGTCTCCGTATCTCGAGAAACCCTGACCACAAGATCAAAGGCGGATGCACTGCGAAAGATCGTGCCGTCAAAATACATGCTGGTTACAAGGTTTCCATGTTCATCTTCTCCCCATCCATGTGGTATGCTATTGCAATTTCTCACAAGAGCCAACCCAATAGCAGCATCCAAACGAATGAACTTCTTTGCTCTCTTTTTGAAATAATCAATTCTGTCTGCACCGTCACAGATATGATTGATGTCCAAATACAGAGAGTGGTAGATAGAGTCAATGTCGATCTCTTCAATTGCAATAGAGCGCTTGTCCACTCCGACAACCGCCAGAAGAGCTTCGGGTGTAGCTCCAACTTGTGTGAGAATTGGAGTTCTGCGATCAATCTTTATTTTCATCAGAAAACTTATAGAGTGTATTGTTTCGAGACACTCGAGGCTTCCTTTCAGAGCCAACTCGTTTTATTCACAAAGAACTCTATGAACCCACGACACAGTTGTCGTTGGCTCAATGAAGTGCTCCACATTTCTGTGAAGCCGAGATTACATTCAATCTCGAAAGTGTTTAGACGCTAGTGATCTCAATCTCACTCAATCTCAACTCCACATCCATTTCAGTCCATGGTCCTGCGAGATGAAGCTTTCCATTGTCGAAGATATGACTGAAAATCTCTTTGACAGTTCGAACCGTGACCGTCTCTGATGTGTGACAGATGTAGATACAGATTAATTCCTTACCCACATGCCTAACATTCACCATCGATGACCCAGATTCGAGTTTATTCAGAGACTCTCCTCGTCGCTGGATGATGTCTCTGATGATTGCCTTGAACTCGGGATTAACAAAAGCTCTCATAATTTAATCTTTCTGAGTATTGCTTGGCGCAACACACAAAGCCATTTTTGTTTAAAAGCACAATTTCTAACTCTATGAACCTTCGACTTCAGTCGAGGGCTCAATAAAGTGCACCACCGAAGTGATGCCCAGAAGCAGATATTTCGCTACTTCTTGCCGGCGAGGCCGTCAACCACTTTCCGGAATCCGGAATCTGGCAACGGCTTCACCATCGGCTTTTTCGTGGCGACCAAATGATCGAGAGGAATAACGAAGAGTTCCTCACCGGTCCCGTTCGGATCGAGCCGACGTGCCGCGAGATCAACCAGCACCAATTTTTCGCGAAGGTCGGCAATAGCCATCTGGTCTTCACGGTTTTCGGCCGTGAGGATCAAAGTCAATTGCCCATTGATGCTTGTCATGTCTGCAATACCGATTTTCATCTGTTTCCTTATGTTGATTGTTTATGTACTGAACTCTCAGGATTCGCGATCGTCTGATCGTAAATCCAGTTGAGTCCCCGTGATCATTCCTGACCACGGGGGTGAAAGTCTTGAGTTTGCACTCTGGCTACTTCATCTGACTGACATTCCTAGTACCAGATCCTATACCTCCCTGGAATCCATTGTCATTCACCGAAGTGTAAACCTCGAATGCTTGCTCTGAATTATCAGTGGTAAAAAGAAGGATTCGGATCTTGATGCCGTGAGGCCCAAGATATGGCTCGAGATGAACTTCCATCCGGTTAGCCCCGTCAAAGGCAGATCGGAGGCTGTTGTTCTCTGACCACCCGTCGCACAGATACTTTTTGAGTATTTCTGGACCTGTGTATTCTTGTTCAAACCTTCTGACAGCCATGTGATCCAAAACCAAGTATGGAATGGTTATGGCGGTCCTATAGGCAAAGGACTGAACGAATTTTTCATCCTTTTTGATGTTAGGAAGCAATCTGCGGGTAACTAGCGTTGTTTTCTTGATCATAATTTATCCTTTTGTGATTGGCTTATTCTGGCCGGTTTCAATGTATATCTGTTTCGTCCTTGTTCTCTACCACACGACAGAGGGACTCATCAGCACGAATTACATTCGTGGACAGACGGTATGATTTGCATCATACCAACAATTTCCGCTTGTCGAGCGCTGAGGAGCTTCCCCTCAGAATTACGCGCACACTAAACGTAGTGCGATCACGATACCCGGATCACTCACCGGGGGAGATCTGCTTTGTAGCGCAGTCGCTGTAGAGCACCTAGCTCCATTCCCAGCCGCTTACGTTCCTCAGAACTAAGAGGAATCACTCCCGGCTCTCTACAGTCTTCATGTGATCCGTATGGATGCACTTCGACGACCATCGCATTTCGAGCGATGATAAGGAGTTTTGCCGCAGAGAACCCTCTCTCGTTGAGAGCGTAAGTGGTTCCGGCTGAATCCTGGACGATTCGCCATTCCTCGGACTTAGTGAGTCCGAAGTTATAGGCTTTGATGTCCGCGTCCAGGGTAATGTATGTGTTGTGGTTCATTTGGTTTCCTTTTTGTTGTTGGTTGTTCATCATATATAAGGACTACCAACACAACTCGTGCAACAATAGGATACTGAACCTGCACACAAAAGATTATAAAGAACTGGACTCTATGGATCTACGATTTCATTCGCAAACCCAACAAAGTGGAGAATTAGGTTCTCCATTTCCCGCGCTGCACGCGACACTCACGCTTTTAGAAAGGTGACAACAATTGTGCTTCTGTAATGAAGGTTGCACATCCTTCAAGCTCTGCATTGCATCCGTATCTTGCAGATCTCCACTAAAGCCCGCTCGCGTCCCGGAATTCCCTTCTCGATCCATGCCCCGAACTTCCGGAGAGAATTGAGAACAGCTTCCCGTGTGCCAGGTTCACCGATACAAATCGGAATGAACTTGCGACGTTTCGCGGACTCTGCGAGAAACTTGCAAGCTCCTGGGAGAGATGCTTTTACCTGCACGATTGGAACTTCACTGTCACATGTGGTGACATCGCGTCCACAATCATTAAATCCTCCGATGACCTTGCCACCGAGGATTTCGGCATAAGCGCATTCGAGCTCTGCACCGACAAACTCGCTGGTTGTCATTTGTTTTGTGTGGTTGAGGTTGATCTTTGTTTGACTCTGAAAAGGTACGGGATCACAAGATCCTTATGGCGCAACAAAAATTTGATGCGACCAAGTAAATTAAGTTTTGAAATCAGTTGCACAACAAGCTCTCGACTCATCGCTTCCTGACCTTCATTTTTGAATTCCCGACAAGTTTTCTGCATTTCTGCTTCACCAAGTCGAGCCTTAATTTCTTCTAATTCAGAGATGAGTAATTTCTGATATTTCGATGTTTTCACTCCATTTGTTAGTATATCACACTATGTATAATCCGTCAATCACAACAAAAAAGCCCTATTTCTAGGACTCTTTTGCTAATTATATTTGGACTAACACCCGTCTCTTATATCTTCTTTCTATTGAAGATAAGATAGAAGATGACTCCGATGAGTATTAGGATAACTAGGATACCTACCCATCCCCAAGGAACATTTTGTAGTGAAAATAGAGATGATGCTGTCTGTAGAGGAGTTGGAGTCGGTGTGACCACAGCTACCACTGGTGTAGGAGTTGGAGTTGCTTTTACAACCACCTCTTTTGTTATATACACAGTCTTCTTTATCACAGGTTGTGTGTAAGTTACTGGCTGTACATAATAATTAGGATTGTAGTTTACGATAGGTACACCGACAGTTACTGTGTTGGAACAATAAGCTGTTGCTGACTGACCATTTGAGTAGACAGTAACATAAGCGTACTTCACACCTGGAGTAGCGTAGTAAGTCGATATTGAATTTGTAGATCCATAGATATTGTCTGTACCAGACCATCTGTATGTGTATCCATAGTTACTGTAGCCACCTGCAGGGTACGCTGTCCAAGTCACATATGAACCTGCTGGAGAAAATGTCGTATTTACTCTACAAGAAACTGATAGCGGAGTGTAGTAATAGTTGTATGAAGGAACTACAACAGTTGTAGGATAATTATAAACTGGGGTCGTAGGATAGTAGACAGGAGTAGATGGATAATTATATATAGGCGTTGGCTGATATGCGTAAACTGGAGTTACAGTACTACGATATGTATCGGTGTTATTATTGTTGTAATTGTAGTTATTATTTACTACTGGGGCGTATGGGGTTGTTACAGTAGGAACATACGGAATAGTCGGCGCGGTATTTATATTATTATCAGCATAATTATTTACAGTACCTGCAGTCGTTGTGTTATAACTATTAACATTGTAGCTATCTACAGTATTATAAACACTATTCACAGGTTGATTATTGTCATCGTCATCACAGCTAAATAGACAGAATGGGTCTAATATATCGAAAGCGTAGGCCTTAGTTGGTAATATTATAAAAACCCCCGCAATCAGAAAGATACCTAGAAGAGTTGTCTTTGTAGCATTATTTATCATAATGCTAGCATTCTATATCATCTTAACCTAAATGTCAATAGTAGCTTTTTTTGCGTTGGACTGTATGAACATCTTGCGAGAAGGCACATCTGTACCCATAAGCATGTCGAATACTTTGTCGGCTTCCTGAGCATCGTCTATATGTACCTGTTTCAAGATTCTCTTCTCTGGATCCATGGTTGTCTCCCATAGCTCATCTGCGTTCATTTCTCCTAGACCTTTGTAGCGTTGGATCGAGATCTTGGCTTTTTTACCTTTTTCTTCCTCGATTTCTAGAGTTTCCAAAACTTCCTCTTTTATTTCTTCTATCTCCTGTATCTCGTCGATTTCCTTTCCAAGTGCTTTTGTCTTTTCTTCTTCGGAATAGAAGTACAGTATCTCCTTCCCTCGTTTTACTTTATATAGTGGTGGTTGAGCGATGTAGACATATCCACCTTCGATGAGGGGTTTGAAATATCTGTATAGTAAAGTGAGTATGAGTGTGCGGATGTGTGCACCGTCGACGTCGGCATCGGTTGCTAGGATTATCTTGTGGTAGCGAAGCTTCGTAATATCAAAAGTGTCACCGATAGCTGTACCGAAGGCCAACACGAGATTTTTTATCTGTTCTGAACCGAGCATGCGGTCGAGACGAGCACGTTCGATGTTGAGGATCTTTCCACGCAATGGAAGTATGGCTTGGGTACGACGATCACGTCCAGTCTTTGCAGTACCTCCCGCAGAATCTCCCTCTACGATAAATATTTCTGATTCGGAAGCATCATGACTCTGACAATCTGCGAGTTTACCTGGAAGTGTCATGCCTTCGAGAGCACCTTTTCGCAATACACTGTCTTTTGCCGCCTTTGCAGCTTTGCGCGCCTTCATCGCGAGTACAACTTTTGTTATTATTCCTCTAGCGTCATCTGGGTTCTCTTCTAGGAACGCTGCGAAGCTTTCTCCGAAGACCGTCGCCACTGCACTCTGCGCTTCTACGGATCCTAGTTTGGCTTTCGTCTGTCCCTCGAATTGGATTTCGCGGAGCTTTACGGAGATAACGGCTGTGAGACCTTCGAGAACGTCATCTCCAGTGAAGTTATCTTCGCCTCCCTCTTTTGCCATATTGTTATTCTTGGCATAAGTATTTAGAGTACGAGTAAGGGCTGTCTTGAAACCTGTGAGGTGTGTACCTCCCTCTGGGTTATAGATATTGTTTGCAAAAGGAAGAATACGAGAAGTGATATCGTCTGCGTACTGCAATGCGATCTCGACAGACTCGACTCCCTCGACTTTCTTTTCAACATAGAAAATGTTTTTGTGACTCGGCTTTAGAATCTGGTTGGTAAACTTCACAAGAGATGCGAGACCGCCTTCGAAATAGAAGGTGTGAGAAGGAACTTGGAAACCAAGATCTTTTAAGTAAAATACGCTTTCATCCAAGTCGAGATTACCATTTTTATCTAGCAACTCTGGATTTTTTGTATATTCTCTAGCGTCTATGACAGTTATGCGTAGAGCTTTCGTGAGATATGCTTGCTGACGCAAATAATTTACTATGCGATTGAAATCAAATTTAATTTCTTTAAAAATCTCAACGTCTGGCTCAAATGTGACAATAGTTCCATGAGCTTTTGTAGACCCTATTTTCTTAACCTGCGCTTTCTTTTTTCCTTGAGAATATTCCTGCATGTATATTCCTCCATCTTTATGAACAAGAACTTGAGTATGGATAGATAGAGCGTTCACGACAGATGCACCCACACCATGTAGACCTCCAGAGACTTTGTAGCCTGTATCTTCTCCGCCGAACTTACCTCCGGCATGGAGAACGGTCATGATAGTCTCGAGAGCAGAGACTTTGGTCTGTTTGTGAATATCGACAGGTATACCTCGACCATTATCTACTATGCGCACTCTGTTATGTGGTAGCAGAGCAACTTCGATATCATCGGCAAAGCCCCCCATGGCTTCGTCGCGAGAGTTGTCGAATATCTCATTTATAAGATGGTGTAGACCATCGGGACCTGTTGTACCGATGTACATTCCAGGACGCTTGCGTACTGGTTCTAGGCCTTCTAGGACTTGGATGGAATCTGCTCCGTAGCTTTCTTTCTTTTCTTTTGCCATAGGTTTTAGATGTTTTTTTACTGGGTAATTATAGCAAATGTGGAACTATTTTGCATCTTTACTTTTCACCATTTTTTAACTACACTTATCCCATGAAAAACTATGTAATTCCTAGAGACGAGGAGAAGGCTCTCCTCTCTGCACTCCAGAAACGAGACGATACTGAAGCAAAAAGAATAAAAGGCTACGTAGCCATGGCTGATCTGTCTAGGACTCTCGGTAGTCCACTAAATGAGATCATGAAAAGAGTTACGACTCTTCCCCTTTTGAAGGACTTCGATCATATCGATATTCCAGAAGTCATACCGACAAATATTCTTTTTGACCTTTTCAACTTCGCTTCAGATCACCCAGCTCGAAGCAAGTCTGACACATACTATGTCGATGAAAAAAATGTACTACGTACTCACGATACAGTTATGTGGTATTACTATCTCAACCTTCCAGATATAAAAGAAAAAATTGCCAAGAGAGAAGCTTTCGGCGTTATGTGCTATGGAAAAGTATATAGAAAAGATGAGATCGATCGGAAACATATGAATATTTTTCATCAGATGGGTGGTCTGTATCTAGTGCCGAATGATAAAAAGGTTCTCGTGCTCGATGATCTAAAAGCTGTGCTTTCGGAGATTGTGCAGAGCGTCTTCGGTAAAGATACGAAGTTTCGATTCAATCCCGATACATTCCCATATACAGATCCATCTCTCGAGGTAGAAGTGGAGGTAAATGGGCAGTGGATAGAGATCCTCGGTGGAGGTATGCCACGCCCTATCGTGCTAAAAGATTTCGGTGTTGAGGGCTACAATGGCTGGGCATTCGGATTTGGTCTCGAGAGACTAGCTATCATCAGTATGGAGCTACCAGATATCCGCCTACTGTGGTCAGAAGATCCTCGTGTGACGAAGCAACTTGTCCTAGGTAATAAGTTCGTAGAAGTTAGTAAGTACCCTCCTGTAGTACGAGACATTTCTTTTGTAGTTAAAAATAGCTTTGTACCAAATGATTATTTTGATCTAGTTCGGGAGACGGTGCCAGAAATGGTAGAGGAGGTATCACTCGTTGATAAATATGAAAATGCGGCAAAACTCGGCGAAGGAAATGTAAGCTATGCCTATCGTATTACCTATCGGTCACTTGATAAGACACTCACAAATGATGAGGTAAATGCACTGCACAGGAAAATAGAAGATGTGACAGTGAGTAATTTTGGAGCTAAGATACGCTAGTATTTTAGAGCCACCTCTCGGATTCGAACCGAGGACCTTCACTTTACAAAAGTGTTGCTCTACCAACTGAGCTAAGG
>CAYGFL010000015.1:0-15927 GCA_964349165.1 uncultured Candidatus Saccharibacteria bacterium | reverse complement strand
CAGTGAGAAGCTTCACCGCGATCACAAATTTTTCTTTATTTTTTAAAACCTTGAGAAGATCACGACCAGTGAGCATATTGAATGTCTGATCGTTACCACCTATTTCTCCATCGACATCCATGGCAACAGAATCATACCCTTGCATAATCGGGTACATCAGTTCGTGCATAAAAAGATCCTTTCCTTGATTGATTCTTTCCTGGAACATGTCACGCTTCACGATCTGAGCATGAGTTATGTGAGACATGAGATTGAGCGTATCGGCAAATGAAAGCTTTGAAAGCCATTCGGAATTGAATTTGAGTTGTGCTTTGTTTGGACCGGAGAAAGAAATAAAAGAAGAAACTTGGTCTTTATATTTCCTACAGTTTTCGAGAACTTGTTTGTGTGTAAGCTGTTTTCGGGTGGTTGCCTTATCAGGATCTCCGATCATTGCTGTGTAGTCGCCGATAAGAAAAATGATCTGGTGGCCAAGCTTCTGCAGCTCACCTAATTTTTTAATTGGAATTGCGTGTCCTAGATGAAGACTATCGCCTGTCGGATCCGCTCCAAGGTAAAAAGTCATTCGCTCCCCTTTTAAAAGTTTTGACTTGAGAAATTCTTTGTTAGGAAAAATGTTCTCGACTCCTCTTGTGAGAAATTCTTCGATCTTAGCTTCGTCTGTAACGATAGTAGTTTTTTTAATACCAAACATGCACATAATCTAACATGTATGGTACAATTTTGCCATGTCTTCACGTCACCGCTCTTCTCACCATTTTCCCAGTAGGTTGTGGTTCAAGAGACGCATCAAAGCTCTGCTTCTCTCTGCTGTATCAGCATGTTTCATCCTTGCTGGTCTCGTGGCGTTGTGGTTCTCTACTCTACAAATACCTGATCTTAGCGCCTTCGAAGCGCGAACAGTTGCCGAATCCACAAAAATATATGATCGTAGTGGAGAGATCCTCCTATACGATGTCCATAATGATACAAAGAGGACTTTCGTACCCCTGACAGAGGTGTCGCAGTATATAAAAGATGCGACGATATCGATCGAAGATAATGATTTTTATACACATCGTGGTATCCAACCTTCATCTATTCTTCGAGCTATCATCGCGAACCTGACTCCAGGTGGAATATCTCAAGGTGGATCGACCATAACCCAGCAGGTTATAAAAAATTCTTTGCTGACGCAGGACAAAACAATCACACGAAAACTCAAAGAATGGATTTTGGCTTTGAAAATAGAGCGGGTTCTGACAAAAGAGCAGATCCTAGAAGCGTATCTCAATGAAAATCCCTATGGAGGAAACTTGTATGGTGTAGAGATAGCAAGTAAAACTTTCTTTGGTAAATCGGCAGGAGATGTCTCTCTCGCCGAAGCTGCGTATATAGCGGCGATCCCGCAGGCTCCAACTTTCTATTCTCCGTATGGTAAAAATAAAGATCGACTAGATGTACGTCAACAACTCGTGTTAAGTAGAATGAAAGAAAATGGATATATTACAGATGCAGAATACGTATCAGCACAGAAAGATAAGGTGGTATTTCTCGAAAAGAATACTACTGGCATAAGAGCTCCTCACTTTTCTCTGTATGTTCGAGATTATTTGATAAAAAAGTACGGGCAAGAGAAAGTCGATGAGGAAGGTTTGAAAGTAATTACAACTTTAGATTATTCATTGCAGGAAAAAGCAGAAAAAGTAGTGAAGAAATTTGGCCCTGCTATAGAAACGCAGTTCAACGCTAGTAACACAGCGATGATAGCCCTCAATCCTAAAAATGGAGATATTCTCATGATGGTGGGATCGAAAGACTATTTCGATATGGAAAATGAAGGAAACTTCAATGTCACAACGGCGTACCGACAACCAGGTTCTACATTCAAACCTTTCGTCTACGCGACAGCCTTCATGAAGGGATATACACCAGAGACTGTCCTCTTCGATGTGCCGACAGAGTTCTCTACACAATGTAACCCGGATGGAAAGCCAAAAACTGGTGTCGATCCGAAAGTTTGTTATTCTCCAGAAGAATACGATGGGTTGTGGGAGGGTCCTCTCACGATACGACAAGCATTGGCTCATTCGAGGAATATTCCTGCAGTGAAGACCCTCTATCTAGCGGGTATCCAAGACTCTCTCAATACTGCTAGGAGTATGGGTATCACGAGTCTCACGAACCCAGATCGCTACGGACTCACACTGGTACTCGGAGGAGGTGAGGTCTCTCTGCTAGAGCTTACTAGCGCATACGGAGTCTTCGCGAACGATGGTGTGCGCAACCCATATCGATCGATATTGAGAGTAGAAGACCGAGATGGAAATATATTGGAGGAGTCACACGACTTCCCCAACCAAGCTATCACTCCACAAGTGGCTAGACAGATAAATGACATACTTTCTGATACGAAAGTCCGCATGAACAGCCTACTCGCTATAGGCGACTCTCTGGGTGGTAAACCTGTAGCTATAAAGACTGGAACAACCAACGACTTCCGTGATGTCTGGATAGAGGGATATACTCCGAATATTGTGGTGGGAGCGTGGGCAGGTAGAAACGACAATACTCCTATGGAAAAAAAGGTAGCAGGTCTCATCATCGCGCCACTCTGGGGAGCGTTCATGTCAGAAATAAACAATTCTGTTCCAAAGGAATATTTCAAAAAACCAGAACCAACTCCTGTCGACGTCAAGGCGACTCTTCGTGGTACATGGACAGGTGGGGCGTCGTACTACATAGACAAAGTGTCGAAGAAGCTAGCAACACCTCTCACACCACCAGAAACAAGAGAGGAGGTACCCGTGCCTAGTGTCCACACTATCCTACATTGGGTAAATAAAGACGATCCTAGAGGAGAGATTCCGCAAGATCCGAAGAAAGATTCTCAATATGAGTACTGGGAATATGGAGTTAGGAATTGGTTTGAAAATTGGAAAAAGAGTAATCCGAACTTTGTAGAGGCTTCGAACTTCACACCTCCGACAGCGACGGACGATGTCCATACCACAGCGAAAATACCTCAGATTTCTATTACCTCGCCCAAACCAGAGGTTGTAGAAAAGTTGCAATCCAGAGTTACTGTGAGTCTCTCTGTGAAGAGCTCTTATCCCGTCCTTAAGTCTGAATTGTATGTAAATGGTAGATACATCTATTCCAACACACAGAGCCCTTCTACGCTCATTTTCACACCAAAGGACGTGGGTATGGCACAAGGATCGAATATTATAAAAATTGTTGTTTATGATTCTGTATTCAACCGAGGAGAGGTTGTGCAAGACATGGTAGTTGAAGAGTAATTATTTTATATCCTGTATCTTTATACCTGTAGTTTTTTTATTTATTTCATCTATAATCCTAGATTTTTTTATAAAAACCTCATTTTTCTCTATTTGGGATGACTTTATTTTAAGTATACCTGAAGAAGAAATGGATATATTTTTAATATCGTAAGTGATTCCAGTATATTTTTTAATAACTTCTATGGATACAGAAAGGTTGTGAATATGTTTCGCGAACTTGCCCTTAAACTTTTCAAAAAGTCCTCCTATTTTTTCCATTTTATGTTTCTAGCGGTTCATCGGCATTACGATGTATCTGAATGTCTGGTCTGATACGGGTGTGACTATCATCGGACGATGTAGACCATTGAAAGTGAGTGTGACACTATCGGAATCTATTGATTGGAAGCAGTCTATTATGTATTTGTAGTTGAAGTTAATATCTATAGCTTCTCCAGTGATAGAGGCCTCTACGCTGGTCATATTTTCCCCTATATCATTGTTTTTTGTTCTTATCTCACACTTATTTTCTTTTGGATCAATATTCACATTTATCTGGTTAAACTTATCGGAAAAGATGGTCGAGAGTTTGAGGGCGTTCACGAGATCTTGCTTGAGGATAGTCGCTTCTGTGACGCTTTGTTTTGGTATTATCTGTTTATAATCTGGGAAAACTCCGTCTATCACCCTGGAGACGAGGTATAGTCCGTCGTGACTAAAAGATATTTGGTTTTTATCTAGCTCTACAGACACTTCCCCAGAGATTGTCTCCAGGACACGCATTATGTCTGGAACATTCTTATATGGGATCAAAATCTGTCCGAAGTCTTTTGTTTTTTTTATTTTTACTCTCTTCTCTGCAAGACGGAACGAGTCTGTGGCTACGAATACGACAAAATCGTTCTCGCAATAGACATACACACTGGAAAGTTCTGGCTTGATACTAGATATGGAAGAGCTGTACCAGACAGACTTCAGTCCTTTTACGAAATCCTGAGCATTGAGAGAAAATATATTCTTTGAATCTGTCCTAGGAATACTAGGAAAATCTTCGGAAGGAAGAGTTTTTATAACTCCGGAGCTTTTCGTAGTACTTATTTTTACATTACCGTCCTGCAAGCTCATTTTTACCTTGGCAGAGTTTTCTGATATTCCACCGATGAATGAGTTGAGTGTATTCGCCGGTATAGCCACAGATCCTGGTTCATCCACCTTGATAGGGAAAGTGATCTCGATACCGAGGTCTAGGTTCGTGGCTTTTATTGTAATAATATTATCTTTCTCTACGTCTAATAGTAGACAAGAAAGGACAGGTAAGGTCATGTGTTTACCGGAGATTCTTTCTGCGAGACTGACAGCCTCCTTTAGTTTTTCTTGTGGACATTCTATTATCATAGTCTTTATATATATTTATATTAATACTTATTGTTATTATTAGTCCTGTGGATATGGTGATAACTTTTTCTATCCTTTATCTTAGGTCTTTAATTAGTCTCGTTACTGTTGATATAAAAGGATAATTTTTAACAACTTTTCTTCTTCTTGTCTTTTGTGTATTTTTATCCAGAACTTATGCACACCTAATTTTTACTTATCAACAACATATCTACATCATTGCCCGTATCTGGGATATCTCCTCCATCAACACAGGGTTCGTCTTTATATCCTCCTTTATTTTTTCACAAGAGTGTATGACCGTTGTGTGATCCCTTCCCCCCATTTTTTCCCCTATCGATGGGAAGGAGACGTTCAGGTCTTCGCGTAGGATATACATGATGACTTGTCGAGGCTTCACAACCTCTTTTTTACGAGTTTTGTCATATACACTCTCCTCTTCCACATTATAAAAATCAGATACGAGCTTTATCACGTCTTTTATAGATATATTTTTCTTCTGTTTTGTACTATTTTTAACCAAATTTTTTATCTCAAGGAGAGAGAGCGGGCGATTTTTCAATTGAGTCTGACAGATGACAGAGTTGATAACGCCCTCGAGCTCTCGGACATTACTCTCTATATTCGCTGCTAGGAACTGTAGTACGCCGTCTTCTATTATCACATTGCTCAACAGACTCTTCGCGCGCAGTATAGCCACCCTAGACTCTTGGTCTGGTGCAGGTAGCTCGATGATCATACCAGCGTTGAAGCGAGACTTTACCCTATCCTCAAGCCCTGGTATGAAGTTCGGATGTTTGTCACAAGAGAATATGAGCTGGCGGTTGCTCTCGTGGAATGTGTTGAAAAGATGGAAGAATTCCTCTTGAAACTTGTCTTTACCGGAGAAAAATTGCACATCATCCATTATTATCACATCGAATTTCCTGTACTTCTCTTTGAATTGTTGCGCCTTGCTAGACTGGAGAGCGCTGAAATACTCCGAACCGAACTTCTCTGATGTTAAATAGAAGACTTTCTTGGTGGGATGCTCCTTTTTTATATGGTTACCGATAGCTTGGATCAAATGTGTCTTGCCATGACCAGTGTTTCCATAGATAAATAGTGGGTTGTATGCGAAACCAGGGGTCTTGACCACAGTTCTCGATGCTGCATGAGCCAGCTCGTTGAAGGGGCCAACGATAAAATTGTCGAAAACATAGCGAGGGTTGAGATTGTCGTCTGCATTTACATAATAGTCCTGCAAAGGCATGGAAATAGTGGGTGCAACCTGCATTTTCCTCTTTTCTTCTACCCTTTTCTTCTCTGCATCCTTGGTTATGATGTATTCTAGAGAACGAACTTGCTCGTTCATCTTGCGTAGGGTCCGTAGTATGACCGGATGGTACTTTTTATACAGCCAATCACGGGTAAATGAGTTGGGAACACCGAGATATATGGTCCCCTCCTCATGTTTCAGGATGAAGCTACCCTTGAACCATGTAGAAAAGTTCGCTTCAGACACCGCCGACTCTATCTCTACTAGTGCACCCTCCCATAGTTTTGTATAATCGTTCATTGAAAGTAGAAGTAGTGAAAATAAATAAAAAATAAAATATTACTACTAGTATATACTTGTTTAAAAATTAGCAAACTTGTGGAAAGGTTATAAATATGTTGATAAGGTGTGGATTAAGAAAATAATTTAGAATTTTAGTTTTTCTTGCGTTTTACTAGCCTATACTGTATGCTATTTTCATTATGTCATTTACTTATAAACCAAAGAAGAGAAAGCGCGCGAAGACTCATGGCTTCCTAGTCAGGACCAAGTCTAGTGGTGGAAGGAACGTATTGCGTAGACGCCGAGCAAAAGGACGAAAGAAGATCGCCGTCTAGCTCCTCACACATGCTCCCATCTTCAAAAAGGCTTACAACAACCCTCGTTAAGCATGTAATGGATGAAGGAAAAGTCTTCCACTCCACCCTTTTTGTATTCAAAGCTATAAAAACCTCGGGAATAAGCCGTTTTTCTGTCATCGTATCGAAAAAAGTTGCAAAGACTGCCGTAGAGAGGAATAAGATACGCCGAAGGCTCTACTCTCTATTGAACTCTGGTTATTCCGAGATATCTCGAGGAGTACACGGTATATTCATCGTAAAAAACGATATTAAAAAAGTCTCTGTAGAAGAATTGGCTACAACTCTGGATCAATTCTTTGTTAAAATAGGACTTTTAAAGTAGAATAGCCATATGTTCTCATACATCTACCACTCTTTTGTTTTCAATCCTCTATACAATGGACTCATATACCTCATGGACGTTTTCCCTTGGATGGATGCTGGTATTGCCGTCATCGTCTTCACCATCATCATCCGTCTCATCCTCTTCCCTCTTTCAAAAAAGGCTATAGTCACTCAAGTGCGTATGAAAGAGTTGGAACCAGAGATGAATAGGATAAAGGAGACAATGAAAAATGATAAGCAAGGTCAGGCTTTAAAGATGATGGCTCTGTATAAAGAAAAGAAAGTTAGTCCATTCTCCAGTTTTTTCGTTCTCCTCATACAACTTCCTATCATATTCGCTCTCTACTCTATATTCATCAACTCTGGATTACCGAAGGTAAATGAGGTACTCCTCTACCCTTTTGTAAAAGTGCCTGTGGTGAATATGGATTTTCTGGGACTTCTAGATATAGGCAAGGCTAGTATATTGCTCGCGCTGATCGCGGCGGTAGCACAATATCTACAACTCCACTATTCCCTAGCTTCTATGCAGACGAATAAGTCAGGCAATAGTCAGATGGACATGGCTCAGAACATGACGAAACAGATGAAATACATCTTTCCTGTTATCGTATTTTTTATTTCATACAAAATCTCTGCAGTAGTCGCACTATATTGGGCGGTCACAAGCCTTTTCACCCTAGGACAGGAGCTCGTGGTACGCAGACACCTCAGGAAACACCAACCTCTCTAGCTATTGATTCAGATTTAAGGACCATAGGGTAAGGTCCCTTTTATTTATAAAATATAGATAGTCTTCTCTAGGATCTAGCTTTAGATCTATAGCGTCTATGAGACTGTCAGAGAGATTCAAAAGATTCGCCACTAGATGCACTTCCCCAGTAGTAGTATCGAGATGCCATATCTGGTCTACGAAAGAGACATTACCCCGATACCAATCATCAGGATAGAATCCTGCCGGTAGTTCTGCAGGAACAGCGCAGTAAAGTTCATTCACATACTTCCTACTCCATACACACTTGTCTGTAGTGGTTCGAAAGACGACTTCTTGTGTAGAGCCATCCTTCATATTATATAGACTAGTGACGAAGCCTCGTGGAGAAGTAGAAGAAAATATTATTTTCTTGGCATCGGGACTCACTTTAGAAGTCAGACCTGTGATACCACCCAATATTTTTTTCATCGACGCCTTTTTTATATCAAATAAGTAAAGAAATCCAGAAGAAATTCCAGAAGCTTTCGTATTTATCGCTAGAGTATTCTCTTCAGGCCACTCGATATTCACCTGTGTAAAGGGAACATCGAATATTTTCGTCTTTTTACTCTCATCGAAACCAGAGACGTATCCTACCCCACCCCCGTCCTCTATATTGAAGGTGAATACCTTATCCCCTTTTGGAGACACGGTAACTCCTTTTATATTTGACGATAGGAATTTACCTTTTATCTCATAATCGAGAGAACTAGAGTCCGAACTCGATGCTGTTTTCCTTATTTCGGCATAGAAGTTTGTGATATTCTCTTCATCTTTCATATATCTCAAGACCATTCCACTGAGATTCTTATTCCAATAACTTTCATATACGCGAGGTATGGTGGTGTTCGAGATCTTTTTTATCTCACTCTCTGTACTCAGAGATTCGAAGACATGTCCAACTCCCCTATCTATATATCTCACTACAGTAGAGCTTGCTGTAGTGCTAGCCATGAAACCACCTACTGGTGTTGTGCTCAAGTGTCGAAGCGCAGGGATCTTCACCACAGGAACTGGTTCTGGTACTACAGTCTCTTCTGGAGTAGGTGTCGCGCTGACGGATGGTGTGATAGTAGCTCTTTTAAAAGGATTGAAGCTAAAAGGTTTCGCCGGCTCTTCGGGGAGAATGTCTATAGATGAAGATGGTCCAGTGTAGAGGAGCCAGTAGATGGCACTGGCGAGGATGAGGAGGACTATGAAGATGATGGCAATGACTTTTTTCATATTTATTTTTTACTATCAAGGAGTTTATTTGCCATATCAATTCTGGTTTTCATAATTTGATCATATTGTTCTTTTGGTATACCAGCATCCACAGAGTTTTGGGGGTTTTGTAAAAGAGTCTCATATATTTTAATTTTAGCTTTAATGAATTCTTTGTTCTCGTTATATTTTACAGTATATTTAGTACCGTCAACCCCAATAACTTCAACTGCGACTCCCCCATTCGCTACAACACCGAGAAGCATAGAGTGCAACATCACCTCTTCCTTCACTTGTGCTATAAAGAAGTTTCTTTGTTTAGACAGCAGGCTAGCATAGTCCGCAACGTTTTTTGTTTGTGGAGTAATGGCTCGTATCTCATTAATTTTCTCATTATATTGTTTCTGTATTAAATTCGGCGAAAGAGTTGGTAACTTACCATCTCTCAAATTGTCTGCCACCACCTCAGCTGTATACTGATTCAGCACATTTTGATTGCCGGTAAGTCCTGCTTTGTTATATAATTCTTTATGAACGATATTAAATTGTGTCAAACCTAAACCCTCCGAAGTTATTTTATGTTGCTCCACTTCTATATCAGCCAGTTCTGCATTTATTGGGGTGATTTGTTTCAGGAACTGGTCCCTGTCAATTTCGCCAACAGCTAGTCTTTTTTTAAGATCCTCCTTTAAATTTACTAGATCAAGTCTCCTGGGTTCAAGAGCTAGGACAGCATTTCTTTTCTCTAGAGCAAGATTTCTAAAATCATCCTGCAATTCCTTCGCGAAATCTCCTAACTGCCCACTCGCACACCTCCCTCCTTTCAACTTATCTGCTGCTGTACATATCGGTGCGATGCGCGTATCTATATTCACCAACCTTGGATCTATCGTCTGCAGAACTAGATAAGAAACGAGAACAGCTATGAGACCATATATAGCATCATTGATTTTACCTTTACCATCAGATTTTACAGAAGGCACCTCGCTGAACATCCACTGAAATCCTCCGAATATTATCATCACTGTAGCCAGCAGTACGGCTAGAGCAATAGCGAATTTGAATATATAGGTTATATATTGGTCTATCTCTATAGTTGGCTGTGTGCCGACACAACCCTCTTCGAGACAAGGTAGGGGTTCGAGTAATGTATAGGTATTATCTGTTGCAGATTTTACAGATGTTGCTCCTGCGAACCAGACTACTAGTATTAAGCTATAAAAAAGTATTTTTTTCATCAGAATGTAAGATTATTTTCCACTGGCTTCTTGCTGAATCTCACACTGACTCCCCCTCTTGCACCTTGGAGTATCTCCCTCACATTCTTTATCTCGAGAGAAATATCAGAAGTTCCTTCGGAATCTTCTCTTGTACGCAGAGTTATACTCTCATTTTTAGACAGATCTGTTCTCTCTAGATTATTTATACTCCAGACATAGTTCAAAACAGATTTTGTAAAAGAATACGGCACAGCTCGTATACTGATCTCTCTGTTCGATAGTGTGACTTTATTCATGATGCTTTTATTATATAACACACCATACAGAGGATCTTCTTCGTAAAATGATACAGACGGATCTCCGGGTGTAAGGGTGATGGAAGCTGTGGCTTTGTCGCTACCATTGCGAGTCGAGACTTCTACTTTTATATCCAAAGGTCTAGGGATCTCTTCTTGCAAGGAGAGAGTTTGTTTACCATACCCAGACTGGTCCTGCACTACTTTGTCGTTCTTTGTCCATTTATATAAAAGGGTTTTGGGATTTATCTCTGTGCCACCTGGACCGGCAAGATGAGGGATCGCCATTATTTTTATAGGATTTTCGTATGCGAAAGTAGATTTGCCTTTATAAAATGGTGGCACATAGCCTCCACTTTCCCAGACTATGTCTACATTGCCGGACTTGAGAGTCAGAACTTTCTTTATCTCTCTACCTTCGACTGTCATGATGATAGCCATCACACTTATATTTTTCCCTAGAGCGGGGGCAGTCAGACCCACGGATTTTTTACCTGTGCCCTGAGCGTAGTTTTTTCCATCTACTAGCCAGACGATAGAAGCAGCATTGAGATCAGTCGAAAAACTCTCCACACTCACAGTCACCGTCTCTCCTGGTGCAGGGATATCTGGATACGTGTCTATCTGTACTCCGTCTATCGAGCTCGGTATCTGTGCGTGTGAAAGTAGTGGAAGGATGAAAAGGAGAAGAATGATTTTTAATTTCAAACTAGATTTCATTTGTTATATTTTATCATACTTCAGACTCGATTTCTCGTGCAGGTCGTCTAACTCCACCTTGATTCATGGGAACAACAGGATTTCTCGGTGGTGTGACACCGTGTTTTTTCATAGGATTCATAGATATGCCAGTTTTTTCTTCTAGCTTTATCATGATGAGGATGGCAACGATGCCTGTAACTATAGTTGGTAATGTCTGTATAACTGGCAATATTTCTGCGATCATAGAGACAACACTCACAGCTAGACGCCTACCACTCACTATCCCCAGTCCTATCATCCAGAAATATATTGACACAACAACCCAGAAAGCAGGTCCTACAAAGCTACCGACAAAAGGTACCGCAGAGACATAGTCCGCACCAATCGCAGCCGATATGAGAACTGCAGATGACACTAGACCGATACTAGTTTTCTTTTTTTCTTCCATTACCCCTATTTTACACTACTTTTTCTTCTACGGGTGCATTGTGACTCATCTCGAGATCCTTCTTCGCTTGTTGGATCTGCATGACTTGAGCGGGATTCGTAGTGATTATCTGGTCTTCTGTATATGAAGCCACAACCTTGAGTGCCACATGCTTTAGTCCGACGAAGAAGATTCCCTCTCCGACATCAGATTCTATTAGAAGATATTTCTCTTCATCTGTAAGGTTGAAAGTTTTCTGGATAATATCTATAGATGATGGCGATTGCTTCAGAAGTATCTGTATCGAAGAGTTGGTGATGATGGGAAGACCGTATGGCGACTTGAGGAAGTCATCCACGTCTTGTGTGATAGTAGCGAGACCGAGGAAATATTTGCGACCTCTCTTCGCAAGACCGAGGAGAAACGAAGCAGTATCCTCTGATTTCATCATCCACCATGCCTCGTCGATGACGAGTAGGCGTTTTTTCAACTGTTTGCGTATCGCATTCCATATATAGTGTGTGACTATATACATAGCCACAGGCTTGAGCTCATCTTCCATATCTCGCAGAGAAAAGACTACAAACTTTTTGTTTATATCGACATTGGAAGGACGATTGATGAAGCCGGACCATGTTCCCTTTGTATATTTCGTAAGTCTCTCTACTAGAGATTGCCCACCTTCCATACCTGCGAGGACAAGCTCGAGATCAGAGAGAAGTGGTGGCTCTACATTTCTGAAATCTGACTCCGCCGTGATGTCTTTCAGAGCATAAGTCTCTGTGATAGCTCTGTCGATGATGGCATCCTCTTCTTGTGTCAATCCGCCGAGCATGATGCGGAAAAGTCCGACGAGGTTGATGATGTTCGAGCGCAGAACATCTGCGCTAGACTCGTCTTCACGTGCTACTGGCAAGTCAAAAGGGTTGATATGATGCTCGGAGTTGAGCGAAATATTGAAATATTTACCTCCTGTAGCCTCTGCCATGTACTCATACTCTTTTTCTGGGTCGATGACAATAACTTCTGTGTCGAACATCAGAGTTCGGAGGATCTCGAGCTTCGTACAGTAGGACTTTCCAGATCCAGCCTTTGCAAATGTGACAGAATTGTAGTTTTCGAGAAGGAATCTATCGAAAAGTACTAGAGATGAGTTGTGTCTGTTGATACCATACAGTATCCCCTTGTCAGATGTCAGATCAAAAGATACGAAGGGAAAAAGTGAAGAAAGTGGAGAAGAATTGAGCTTGGAGTGGACCATAAGCTCATCGTTCGCTATAGGGAGAACGCTCCTGTAACCACTTTCTTGTTGAAAGAGTGCCGGCTTTATATACACGAGCTTCGATTCTAGTATCGACTTTATCTCCGACTCTGTTTTATCTAGCTCTGCACTAGAATCCCCATACATTGTTATATAGACTCCGACATCGAATATCTTCTCTTGAGCTTGCATGAGGTTGTCTCGTAGAGCTTCGAGGTCCTGGTATGCTGTATCGAGCATCGGATCTCTCACCAACCCCTTATCCTCTCTCATAGATATCTGGCTCTGGACTTCAGCCACCTTCTTTTGGAAATGGCGTAATATCTTCGCGGTATCTACAGGGTGAATAAATATAGAAATATTAAAAACTTTGTCGAGGTTGATGATGGGTGCGAACCAACTCTCTGTGAGAAAGCGCGGATACGATATGACAAAGAAGGTTCTCGCGACTTTTTCACCGAGGTTGATCTCCTTCGGACTGATCTTGAGAGCAGAAGGAGCGATGACATCCTTCAATTCCAAGATTCCAGCTTCATATATCTCCTGTGGCATGAGAGATGTGATGGGTGCCTTCTCTTTTTTACCTAAAAATTTGCTAAATATACTCATTTTAATTTATTTGTATGGGTTTTTCCGTTTCTCCGGGGTTGAAAATTTTATAATACAATTCTACCACCTCTTCTGTACCAAGTTCTGCCACTCGTATCCCACATCTGACTAGTCCTTGCTCGACTACTCCCACTCTCTGCTCTAGCTGACTGCGATACTCGTCGAACTCTGCGTTGGCGATTGTCTTCGCATCCCCTTCTTTTTTATTTACCAGATTCGCCAGAGGATTCTTACTCGCACTTATGATCGGTGGTGTGTAAGGGATAATAACGAAGAAACTTTTCGTCATTATGTTAGAACTTTCTACGAAAGTCTTGATAAACTCGATGTATTCGCGAGTCTGTATTTTCATAAGCTCTGACATCTGCTCTTTATACCTCTCTTCTAGAAGTGCTATATATGGCTGTATATCTAGCTTTTTCGATTGTAGGAAGATCTGCACAGAGAAGTCTAGAGAGTTCAGGAAGTTCTGGAATTGGAGGATGATAGCGTTCTGTTCATCTACAGACTTCAGTGCGAAGTTCAGTGAGGATGCGAGCACGAGAGCTCTCATCGAGCCGTCTTTGAGTATGACTACACCATCGCGTATCTCGCGTATCGGCACAAAATCTTGAGTTGTTTTTGTAGGTGTTGCCATATTTTTATCTTTGATTTCTATCACTATACATACTTTCTTTTATATCGAGACTCCATGTCAGATCTTTCAGTTTGCTGTTCGATATCTTCGGAACCATGATCGAGGCGTACTGCTTCGCTTCGTCCTCTGTCTTCCCTTGTGCTGGTACATTCTGCTCTTTTTTCCAGATATAGAGCTTGCTAGAGAAAAAATATTTGAATGCCGCCTCTACTACAAGTATGAATGGCTTATTATTTATCTTATAGAACGCGAGTGAAATGGAGAATGCCATGATAATAATGATTGGAATAGCAGATATTATGAAAGAGCCAGTGACTCTGTAGATGGCAAATGAAAGCCCGGCTCCTCCTGCGAGATAGATGAATTGTTTCAGGGTGAGTTGGCCAAATATTTTGTCCTCAACCTCAATGAACTGTGGGACTTGGAAACGCATATGTATATTATATCACTAAACCTGCTCTCTATATGGATCCGCACCGTATTTCTGTGCAGGTGCCTCCTTCTTTATCTCTGTCTGTTTGGGACTAGAGACAGGATTCGCGAGGAGATGCTCGACGAAAGCGTTGGCATTCTCGGGTTTGAGATTTTTTATATTTTCAAGGTCATTGAGCACTGCATCTTTTTTGAGAGTAGAGTCGTTGTATTGGGGGGAATTGGAAGGAGGTCGCTTTTCTATGGTGAAATTGCCTACTTTCTCGATGTGAGAAAGGTTTGGGTTTTGGGGTGGTTGCTGAGGTGCTTGATAGAGGGGGGTGGGTGGAGGAGTAGTTTTCGCTTGTTCGGTGGCTTCGGCCTCGGATTGGATCTTTTGGAGCGAGGAGCGGACAACATCAAGAATTTCCTTGTCAATATCTTTAGCAATTAGCATCGCCTTTTCCTCAGATACCCCCAATCTTCTAGATAGATTTTTCACAAAATCATTTTGTTTTGTGAGGCCGAGCATGAAGAGGCCAAGTTCATCACTAAGTTCTCCTGCTTGGTCAAGCATTAAGGAGTGTTTATTCGCCACAACCTCAATCTTTTCAAGTGTTTGAGTAGAATTTATTACCCCCTTTAATTCCTCGGGTAGATTATTGAACCTATTATTTATTTCTTCTGTTGAGTATTGCATTTTATTATTTATCATCTTTTTTATCACCGCCATCCTTTTTGTTGTCCTTTTCTTCTCCCGCACCATCATCTTTTACTCTATCCTTTATTTTTTTCAATATATCCTCCTCATTAGCTTTGTCCGCCAAACTTATCTCTTCTGCCAATTCTCCATTTCTTGCTTTTTTCTTAGACAACTCATTATTTAGGGCGTCTATTTCTGTCTGAGAAAGGTTCTTTTGTCCGAAACCGACTCCTGTTGTTGGGTTTTTCAATTTTGCCTCAATTTCATTTATGCGTTTTTGGTTCTCTGCCATCTCGTTTTCATTTCTCTTCTTATTCTTTTTGGCGACCTCCTTATTTGCATCATCAGAGAGTTTTTGAGATGTCTCTGTACCGGCCCTACTTCGTAACATAAGATTCATTAAAGAACGACCAGATAATTTATTACGATATATTGATTGGTATCCTTTTGCTTCGCTCTTTGCATCATCAAAGTCCTCCTTGGTTTTATATTTTGATCTTTCAACTGTACCAATTTTTTTATTCATTTCTTCAAAAGCTTTTTTATCAGCCTTAATTTTTGCATCATACCCACCTTTATCACCTCCAAATGATGCTCCACCCACTTTAGACAATGCACCTCCTATCACCCTTCCTCCGATATATGGACTTCTTGCAGACAGTTCTCTCATGAATCTACTATTACCCACTTTACTTGCGGCTGCTCCGATAGTATTTCTTCCTAGGAATCCTGCCGCCCACTTATTCACAGCATTTATATCAGAAGATCCAGGCGCCCAGCTCATTCCAACACCTCCCATTTTTATTGCCGCTACGAGCGGTGC
>CAYGFL010000014.1:3743-16792 GCA_964349165.1 uncultured Candidatus Saccharibacteria bacterium | reverse complement strand
TGACCTCCCCGTAGCATCGTATGCTTTTATCATAGCTAGGAGCAGTGTAGAAGTGATAAATTGTTCTTTCGATAATGTTTCTACAACTTTCCAATCATCCTCCGACACATGCTCTTGCAACTCTTTTGCAAGTCCTGGTGCATTTTTAAAAAGTAAAATAATACGTATCTTTTCTAAGACAAGAGAACAGAAAGTTTTCACAGAGATGCCTCCACTACTTACTTTACCGATAATAGACAAGGCTTTTTCTTTTTCTTTTTTAACCAATGCAGTGATGAAATCATTTACCAATGTCCCCTTCGGAGCACCCGTGATTCTCTCGACTTCTCCTACAGAGACTTTTTTATCTTCTGATGAGCTTATGACTTTCTGTAATATTCCCAATGTATCTCGGAAAGATCCGTCACCGAGTAGAGCGACGAGATCCGCAGAGCCGGGTTCTAGCGTGTAGCCTTCTTTCTTGGCGACTTTACTGACTAATGCCTTCAATATTTCTCTATTAGGTTTCTTGAAAGTAAAAGTCTGACATCGAGAAAGTATGGTCTCTGGTATCTTGTCAGTCTCTGTAGTGGCGAGGATAAATATGACATGAGCTGGAGGTTCTTCTAGAGTTTTCAAAAGAGCATTGAAAGCAGATTTTGAAAACATGTGAACCTCATCAAAAATATATATTTTATAAGGAGAATTGAAAGGTAAAATATTCACAGCCTCATTTAGCAGTCTCATCTCGTCTACACCATTGTTCGACGCCGCATCTATTTCATAAATATCGTTCTCACTTATACCCATAGACCTAGCAAAAATGCGAGCTACTGTGGTTTTACCGGTTCCTCGACTACCGCAGAAAAGGTAGGCATGAGATAGTTTCTTGAGTTGTATAGAACTCTCTAAGACACTGACAATATGTTCCTGACCGATCACATCAGTCCATGATTGAGGACGGTATTTGCGATATAGAACTGTAGAGGTGTCTTTGGAATTCATATGGGAGATTGTAGCATAAAAAGTTATAGGTAAAAGGAAAACCCATGACGTTGTGCTAAAATGCAATCACACAACGCCATGGGCAGGATTCGAACTGAGGTCGGACTGACGAGGTTTTACCCTCGAGATTGGTCACCTCCTTTCTCTACACAAAATCATACGCTCATTAAAAATAAAAACAAGGCTTTTATCCACACCTACTTCTTCAAATAATTTACAATAATATCCTTCACTTCACTCGCACTATTTGTCTCCATGAGTTGCATTCGCAATTCTTTTGCCCCATCCCAACCAGAAACATACGCCTTGAAATGTTTTTTCATAATCGCGAAACTTTTTATATCTCCAAGTAGCTTTTCAAAAAGTTTGGTGTGTTCGGCAAGTACACCGAGACGTTCCTCGATAGATATTTCCTTTTTATCACCGAAGCACCACGGATTTCCGAATATCCCTCTCCCTATCATCACCCCATCACAGCCTGTATCTTTTACTTTCTGCCTGGCTTCTTCCACTGTCTGCACATCTCCATTTCCAATTATCAAAGTATCCGGACTTATCTTGTCTCGTAGAGCGACGATATCCTTCATCCATTCCCAATGCGCAGGAACATCCGACATCTCTTTTCTTGTTCGAAGATGCACTGTGAGTGCTGGGAGTTTCTGTTCTAGAAGAAAAGCTATCCAATCATCGATCTGATTTTTGTTGTAACCGATGCGAGTCTTCACAGACACCGGTAAGCCTCCCGCTCGAGCAGATTCGAGCACAGCTAGCGCATTCTTTTTATCCTTTATCATCGCTGCTCCGCCACCCTGCTTTTCTACTGCGCGATCTGGGCATCCCATATTGATATCAATGCCATCGAAACCGAGCTTGGCTACAAGTAATGATGCTTCTCTCATTTTATCTGCATGTCCTGTGAAAAGTTGAGCAACTATGGGTCTCTCTGATTCCGAATATTCTAGATCACGTAACAATACTTCCCTACCCGGAGACATTAGTCCGTCTGCCGAAACGAACTCCGTCCACACCACATCTGGCTTGCCGTACTTCACGATAATGCGACGAAAAGCCACGTCAGTGACATTTGCCATTGGAGCAAGGACCATGATGGGCTTGGGCAGATTTTGCCAGAAGTTTTTCATGTCTTTTACCTTACCCTATTTCAAGGCTTCATTCAACACTGTAGTCACATCGGCATCCCTGTGGCTACTACCCAGGAGCACAACAGAATACAGCCTCCCTGGCGAACCGATAGAGAAGAGAGAAACGCTTGTAAGTTTGGCTTCTGTTGTATAGCCATTTTTACCTCCATTATACGCAGACATATTCAGAAAATGCGTCGGATTTATCCATGTGTGGAGACGAATACTTTTTGACTTCGTACGTGTTATATCGAATATTTCTGGAATATTATCCTGTATCCATTGTGCGATGATCGAAATATCCAATGCTGTAGAAACATTTTCTGGAGAAAGTCCAGAAGGGTCGCGGAAATAGGTGCGATAGGCTCCAATAGAGCTTACCCAATTATTCATCTCTTTTATGAACCTCCCACGACCATATTTGGCATCATAGGCTTCTCTGATGGATTCTGCCGCATCATTGCTAGACACCATCAACAAGGGATATAAAATTTCTTTTATTTTAAACTTTTCTCCACGACGGAAATTGCCACTATTGCCTTCTGTAGCCAATCCCTTCGACGTGATCTCGATAATGTCGTTCTCATTAAAAAGTTTCATAGCGACGACCGCAGTGACAAGTTTTGTAATCGAAGCGATAGGGAGCAGACGATCGGCATCCTTTTCTATTAGTACATTCCCCTTGTCGAGACTACGGACACTGTAGGCGAGCGCCGAGATCTGTGATCGCGATGAGTCAGATAGAGCAGAGATAGTCTCTCCAGTCAGAATTCCATTTTCTCCAACTTCCTCATCTACTTCGGGAGCGACATATGTGATAACTCTAGAGATATTGTCTATCGATGTGGCATCGACCGTATGTATGGCAGTAGACACTAGACTATCGAGAGCTCCACTCATATGAGATAACAAACTCTGATTGGCTACGAGTTGTATACCCGCAATACCGATGTACGCAGTACCTACACCTACGATTATCGCAGAGAGTATAGATATTAAAAATTTTGGCGAATTGGATTTATTCATTGCACGTCCTTATCCACCATTGTACCGCGATTTACTGAGTTGAGTAATATATAGTATTGCCGAAACGGAGATTGATATACTCGAATGGTGTCTCGAGGTTGCGTGTTCCCTTTTTCACTGTACTTTCCCAGAATGTCAATAGGTTTGAGAGAGTATTGTCGAAAGATAATTTATCATCGAAATATACAGTGGCTTCATTTTCTCCTGTGATATTTTCTACATACATCTCGTATTCACCATCTTCACCGATTAGGAGACCGAGAGGATTTAGACCCCCTTTTATGACTCCACTCAGAAAGTTCTCCAGTTCGCGAAATCTTTTTTCTTCTATGAAATTTTGACCAGTTGTAACTTCTCCTTTATCTGTCGGAATATAGTATAGATTGTATTTTTCTCCTGCCGACCTTGTCGATGTCGAGATCTCTTTAAATATGTATCCATTATTATCGCTGAAATAACAATTCTCTGTGGTAGGATCTTCGCGGAAACCAGAACAAGCAATAGCCGAAGGAATGCGTTCTTCTAGAGATATAGTGATCTCTTTGAGACCTGTTCTACGAATTGAAAAGTTTTTTATCTCACTGAATTTATCTGAAAGGGACTCTCTGATATTGTCTTTTGGCACAAAAAATATATTCGTGAACGGGATGAGATGCATGTAACTTCCAGAGAGAGAACTCATCACATTGCTTACTATCTCGTCTTTTGACACGAGGGACGATCCTTCTACATTGACACTACTGATCTCTACATACGGAGAACGAAAAAATAAAATGGTAGATACAGATAAAGCGGCTATCAAAAAAAATGCCAGTAAAATTATCGAGAATATTTTCTTTCGTCGTTTCTCTATATACTTTGGAGAATGTAGGGTATTGGAAGATTTAAATAATGGCATGCTATCTTATGACATCTTTGTCCATGTATTTGACTAGTGCATCTGGAATCTTTATCGAGCCGTCTTTCTGTTGAAAATTCTCGATCAAGGAAACTAGAATGCGTGGTGAAGGCAAGGCTGTACAGTTGAGAGAATGTGCGTAGCGTAGTTTTCCCTCTGCATCACGATAGCGAATATTAAGCCTACGAGTCTGGAAATCATGGAAATAGGATGCCGAAGAAATCTCGCGATATTTTCCTTCTTTTGGAACCCAGAGTTCGATATCGTATTTTTTCACTTGTCCAAGACCGAGATCTCCACCACAATTTATAACTGTGCGATATGGGATACCTAGACTCTCTATAAACTCTTCTGTATTCCTATTTATCTCCTCATGAAAAGCTACAGAAGTAGCATGATTCGCCTCACAGAGTATGAGTTGCTCGAATTTATAAAATTCATGGACACGGATGAGACCTTTTACATCTTTACTATGTGCGCCTGCTTCGCGTCGATAACACGGAGAAAATCCTAGATAGCGTTTCGGCAGATCTTTTAATTCAAAAGTTTCATCTCCATGAAATGACATGAGAGGAACTTCTGCTGTACCAGAGAGGACATCGCCATCTTGAGTCGTATAGAAATCTTCAGCATCACCTGGCAGATGTCCAGTGCCATAGAGAGACATCTTGCGCACGATAGATGGTGCCATGATCGGTGTGAAATTCTTTTTACTGAAAAAATCCATGGCGTATTGCCAGATAGCAAAAGAAAGTCTGGCGCCATCACCCATGAGGAAATATCCACGGAATCCATGAACCTTCGATCCACGTTCGAAATCTACCATTCCGAGTTTGGTCATCAACTCTACATGGTCTCTCGCTTCAAAATCAAAAGATGTTTTTTTACCCCAAGCCTTCATCTCTTGATTATCTTCATCACTATTCCCGTCTGGCACAGACATGTCGGGAATATTCGGAACTTGGAGCATCAGTGTCTGCCACTTCTTCATTATCTCCTTTAGCGTTTCTTCTTGTTCTTGCATTCCACTTTTCAAGTGCTTCATCGACTCTATGAAAGTGGCACGTTCTGCATCAGAAGCCTTCGTTATTTTTTCACTTACAGTATTTTGTTCAGCGCGCTTTTTTTCGATAGCAGAAAGTAGTTCACGGCGCTTGTCATCTATGGCGATCAGTTCGTCCACATTCACATCTACGTGCTTTTTCTTTGCACCGAGTACGACTATGTCTTTGTTTTCACGGATGAATTTGATATCGAGCATATATATGTTGATTAGTATAATAACATATGCGCGAAGAGTGGTATACTTATCTGCGGATTATGATTATCAACATTTTTGTCGGTGCGTGCTTTTTCCTTTTTGGGATTGCATACGCTTCTTTCGCCGAATGGATGTTGCACCGTTACTGGATGCACAGACCATTCTGGATTTTTGGATGGTACAAATTCGACTATCCCTTCAAAGCGCATGCCATAGTACATCATGGCAAGTTCAAGGCTGATGAGACTTATCATCTTCAGAACCGTCCAGAAGAAACCAAAAAAGCTGATCGGAAAACCATCCCTATGGCATGGTGGAATGGTCCAGTACTCATCGCGATGGCTTCTTTGCCTTTTGTTCTTTGGAGTATATTTAACCCTTCATGGTTACTCGTTGGTTGTGTGGCAGGCGCAGTGGCTTGCTATTACGGAACATACGAATACATCCATTTCTGCATGCATTTGCCCAAGGGTCGTTGGTTCGAAAACACTCGGCTCTATAAATGGATCGACGAACATCATCGACTCCATCACGAGCACATGGGTAATAATTTTAATGTTGTGTTACCTCTAGCAGACTTCTGCTTGAGGACGCTCATCACAAAATGAACCCGTTTGCAACTTTCCCCGCAGGAAAAGCTGACCGCTCTTCCAGTGGGGTTTTTCTTTTATAAGATTGACTTCTTTGATAAAAGAGTTAGAGTTATCCTGGAAAAAGAAAGGATTGAAAATGAGCGATCAAAATAAAATCATAGACTCTCCCCAGGGTATGATTGATGAAATCCAGCGTCTAAAAGGGTGCTTGGATGTACTCGAAATGAGTATAAGACACTGGACTCGAACATGGGAGATTGTCCCTGGTTTGAAGGGGGAGGAGGTTTCTCAGGAAGCTGTGCGAGCACTATACGCTTCAATACGACAGGCGATTGAGAAAAAACGAGGGCCAATTGACCCAGACAAAGTCCTTGCTAACCTTAAGGTCACAGGCCCCTTCGAACTGCCTAAACCAGAGCCTCCATCTGAGGATTGTCCCCACTGTGCAAATGAACCTGGCATGCAGCAAGTCGCGGATAACATGCATGCGCTTGGTATTGACGCGATACCGCATGACTTGATACCTACCAGACCAAACCCAGCACCCACCAATCTGCAAGAGGTCACTACACAAATCTGTCCAGTATGTGCGTACCCGACTGTCGTCAGTGGAGCTTGCTATAGATGTCTCAACTGTGGACACACCATGGGCTGCAGCTAATGCACACCCCCGACCCGCCCCGAACAGGATCAACCCTCCTCTCTGGCGGGTTTTTCTTTTACCTTGCCAATACACCAATCTCATGATATATTCACAACCTCATGAAGCCTCTCAAAAAAATACAAAACGTAGCCCCTCTTTTTCCAATGAGAATAAATAAATACCTAGCTCACAAGGGATACTCCACTCGCCGTGGTGCAGATGAAATAGTAAAGAAAAGATGGGTCACGATAAATGGAAAAGTGGCGATGCTTGGCGACAAGGTAAATGCTACTGATAATATCGAGGTTAGAAATAACAAGAAAGCGGAGGAGTACGTGTATTTTGCATACAATAAAGCTCGAGGTACTTCGACAGAGAGCATTACGACTAGAGAACTTTTTCCAGTACTAAGTCTAGACACACAAGCAGAAGGTCTTGTGATACTTACGAATGATAGACGTATCATAGACCGCCTAACGAATCCACAATATAAACATATAAAAGAGTATACGATAAGAACGATAAGTCCTCTACGTCCTAATTTTAAAGAAAAAATGGAGCAAGATATAACCCTTCCTAGTGGTGAGCATATCTCTTCAACAATCTCGATTCGTAATGAAAAAGTATTTCATCTTCGTATAACTGATATAGGTAATCATATTCGTCAAATGTGTGCTACCTTTTTTGCAGAAATAGAGTCACTCATTCGCACAAAAATACTTAATATTGAAATTGGAAACCTGAAACCAAATGAACGCAGAGAAATTACAGGCGAAGAACTGGATATATTTTTAAAAAAGTTGGGGCTCTAGTATTTACGTATTACCCCTTTTACTACTGCTGCGATATTTAAACTCTGTTCTGGATATATAGGCTTGTAGTTCTTGTTAGCTGGTTCTAGGAATATCGGCTTGCCTACTTTCTTGCGTAGAAATTTCATAGTCCATCCACCATCAACTTCTGCAATGACGATATCTCCATCTTTCGGTTCATTCTTTCTCTCGACAATCACAAGATCGCCTTCATGTATTCCCTCTTCTATCATAGAATCTCCTTTTACTTTCAGGACAAAAGTCTTGCTCGGATCTCCAATGAGGTATTCATCGAAGCTCATAGTATCTAATATAGACTCTTCAGCTAGAGTCGGGATACCAGCTTCGACTAGGCCGAGTAGTGGAACTTCACCGATAAGATTATTGGGAATCAGTCGACCTTGGCTATCTTTTGAGACAATATTCTCCGCAACCAGCTTGTTCACAAGCTTGTACACCGCATTTTTGGATTTGAAACCAAGCATGTCCATGATCTCTTTATAGCTTGGCATCCTTTTATGATTTCTATAGAAAGAAATTATTTTAATACGATATTCGTTCATGATTTTGTTACATAGTCTATTATATTATTATGCTTATAAAACTCCTACATAAGGAAGACGGATGCGTACTGTGTGAATTTCATCATGAAATTCTTCGACCATGATATTTCACTACCCGCTTCTCTCCTCAAGTCCCGAAGTTCTGTGACTAGGAGCTTGTGTTGTCGTGAAAGAGTCTTGTAGGAAAGCCCTCTCACGATACGTAGATCTATCTGCTCATTTAACCTACTTATCTCTCGTTCTATTTTTCGAATTGAATTGTATGTACTCATGGTTTTTTATAAATTATTTAATAATGTCTGATGGTCTATATATTATAGGTGAACGACTGTTCACCGTCAATACTTTCTACGATAAAACTGTGGATAACTTTTTAAAAATGATATAATCGCGCCATGGAAGAGATAAAAACTATTAAAAAATCTGATGCAAATTTTCCACCCCTACTTCGTGAGATAAATGATCCGCCGAAACTTCTTCATGTACGAGGAAATATAGATCCCCTACTCGATCCGTCTATGAAAATCCTCTGCGTAGTCGGCGCGCGCAAGTATTCGAGTTATGGAAAAGAAGTTGTAGAGAAACTTATCTCTGGTCTGAAAGGATACAATATATGTATAGTCTCTGGACTAGCTCTCGGAATAGATAGCATCGCTCATAGAACCGCGCTCGAGGCTGGAATATATACTGTCGCTTTTCCTGGATCAGGGCTCGATCGTTCAGTCCTCTATCCATCTACACATGTCGGACTGGCAGAAGAAATAATAAAAAGTGGTGGAGCTCTCCTTTCTGAATTCGATCTCTTGCAACCATCTATGCCGTGGACATTCCCTTCTCGCAACCGTCTCATGGCTGGCATCTCTCATGTGACATTAGTCATAGAAGCAGAATTGAAATCTGGCACACTGATCACTTCCAAAAATGCCACGGAATACAACCGCGATGTCGGTGCAGTACCTGGAAATATCTTCTCGCCACTTTCCGCAGGACCACACATGCTCATCCGTCTTGGAGCAACGCCTGTTACTTGTGTAGACGACCTTCTAGAGCTTCTAGGATTCGCACGACGAGAGGGGCAGAGTACACTCGCATTTGATAATTCTAGAATATCTTCGCTTGGAGAATATGAAAAAAAGATTGTGGAGATACTTCGTAGAGGACCTGTTGGAAAAGATTCTTTAGTACAAGAACTCGAGCTCGATACAAGAAAATTAAATACCCTACTATCTTCACTTGAACTTGAAGGATTTATAAAAGAAGAGGGTGGGGTGATGAGGGTGATATAAGATAAATAATTTGCACCCTTTCCCTTTCTCGTGTAATACTGTACTCACATTATGAAATTATTAATTGTCGAGTCGCCTGCAAAAGCAAAAACAATTTCAAAATATCTCGATGGAAAATATACGGTCAAGGCATCTGTCGGCCATATCCGTGATCTTCCGAAGAGTAATAAAAAAGCCATCGACATCGAGGGTGGCTTCATTCCCCATTACGAGATCTCACCAGGCAAAGAAGCTGTCGTAAGAGAGATTCAGGAACTTGCAAAAAAAGCAGAGGAAGTGATACTCGCGACTGACCCCGATCGTGAAGGAGAAGCCATAGCTTGGCATATCGCAGAAGCTACGAAGCTAAAGAATCCGAAACGTGTAGTCTTCCACGAGATTACAAAAGAGGCTATACAGGAAGCTATGCTTAACCCGCGCGGTATAGATGAGAACTTGCGCATGGCACAAGAAGCCCGCCGTGTCCTCGACAGACTCGTCGGTTATGATCTCTCTGGACTCATATGGAAAAAAGTGCGCTACGGTCTCTCTGCAGGACGTGTGCAGTCCCCAGCTCTACGCATCATCATGGAACGCGAACGTGAAATACGCGCATTCATATCAAATAAATATTGGGTTATAACAGCAGATACTTTAACAAAATCGAAAACCCCTCTTCTTTTGACTTGTTCGAAAGAACCAACTGACAAAAAAGAAGTGGATGAAATAATTGCAAAAGGAAAAAGAGCTGGAGAAAATGGCGACTGGGAAGTCACTGATGTAGAAGAAAGTACTATGAAGCGTTCGCCTCGTGCGCCTTTCATCACCTCCACACTTCAGCAGACTGCGAGCTCTCGTCTCGGCTATGCCCCTTCACGAACCATGATGATCGCACAGAGACTCTACGAAGCCGGACATATCACATACATGCGCACAGATAGCACGAATTTGAGCAAGGTGGCTCTCGCAAGCATTGCTTCTATAGTAGAGCATAAATATGGTAAAAAATATCTCCAATTCAGAACATATGCGACAAAAAGCAAGAATGCTCAAGAAGCTCACGAAGCTATCCGTCCTTCGCATATAGATGTAGATAGTGCAGGTATAAATGAAGAGCAGAAGAAGTTATATAAATTGATTTGGTCTCGCACTGTCGCTTCGCAGATGGCGGATGCAGAGATGCTACGTACGAAAATAATAGCGAATATCTCGGGTGCAAAAGATGCAGACAGTATTCCAGACTTCACTGCAAACGGTTCGCGTGTACTTTTCCCTGGCTGGCTAGAAGCTGACCCAGGAGCTCGTGGAGAAGATGTAGAACTTCCGAAGCTTGCAAAAGGTGATGAGCTAGATCTAAAAGAAATAAAAAGTGAGGAGAAAGAAACTCAACCACCAGCTCGATATAGTGAAGCAGGTCTAGTGAAAGAACTCGAGAAACGTGGCATCGGTCGTCCTTCGACTTACGCTTCTATTATAAAAACTATAGAAGAGCGCGGATATGTAGAAAAAGAGAACAAAGCGTTGAAACCGACAGACACTGGTGATGTCGTGTCTTCATTTCTCGAAGAAAACTTCATGCAATATATAAATGATTCTTTCACAGCAGAAATGGAAGACTCTCTCGACGATATTGCTACAGGAAAAAAAGAATATCTCACCACCCTCCGAAAATTCTATATCCCTTTTCAAAAAGAAGTTAAAGCAAAAGAAAAAACTGCGAAGATCACAACACTTGGCGATGCCGATGCAAAATATAAATGTCCAAAATGCGCTTCGTCGATGATCGTGAAGCTTGGCCGTGGTGGCAAATTCCTCTCTTGCGACCGCTATCCAGACTGTGATGGCGCACTCATGATGGATGGAACAGAGATAAAAAAAGACGAGCCGATAGGTACAGATCCTGCTACGAATCTACCTATATATGTCCTCGTGGGTAAATACGGTCCATATGTACAGCTCGGAGTGAGAGTCGCAAAAGTTAAAAAGAAGAAAGGGGAACCAGCAGTAGCGAAACCTCGTATGGCTTCTATACCAAAAGGAATCGATCTCGGGAACGTCACGATGGAGATGGCGCTCAAGTATCTATCGTTACCACGTGTTCTAGGCAATCATCCCACGACAGGTCTACCTATATCTACGAATGTCGGACGTTTCGGACCATATATAGTGCATGAAAAAGATTTTCGATCTATAAAAGCGAAAGATGGCGACGAGCCGTATACCATATCTTTCGAAAGAGCTGTGGATATATTGAGCAAGCCAAAAGCTGTGAGAAAAGGCGGTTGGGGAGGAAGAAAAAAGAAAGCGGAATAAGACAATTATACAGACACTAAACTCCGAAATTTTTTATCGAGTATATTTCCTCATTTTCTTCTTTCACTACTTCATTCTTTGACCTATCATCTTCTGGCATTGGTTCATTGACATCTGGAGATATCTCTATGGGCGTGGCTCGAGCGAGAGCTTCTGCTTCAGCCAGAGCCGACGGAGTCGTGGCGAGTCTGCCGACGACAGGTATCTGTAGATCTGTGGATTCGTGAGTTATCTTTTCAAAAATATTTTTTATATCTTCTGGTGTGAAGAAGTCTATGGTGATGCGTCCGCCGTTTTCACTTCTATTGATCGTCACCTTTGTACCGAGAACTTCCTTGAACTTTCTCTCCATCTCGGTGATCTCCGGCTCATGACTCCAATCTCTCTTTCTCACACGGTCTACAGCCACTCTTCTAGCCATGGCTTCGGCTTCACGCACACTCATTTTATTTAAGGTAATATCTTTGAAAAGTGTCATCTGCTCATCTGGTCTTTCCATGAGCATGAGTAGTGGACGAGTATGACCTTCGGAGATTTTGCCTTCAGATATAGCGTCGAGGATCGCGTCTGGGAGTGATAATATGCGCATCGTGTTCGAGACATATTCACGACTCTTCCCTACTTTCTCTGCGATCTGGATATGCTTCATATTGAACTCTTTCGCAAGACGTTCGAAAGCGCGAGCTCTGTCCACAGCATTGATATCCTCGCGCTGAAGGTTCTCGATGATAGCCAATTCCAGTTTTATTTTGGAATCTTCTTCACCATTTCGGATGAGAGCGGGAATTTGCGCAAGACCAGCAAGCTTCGAAGCGCGCAGTCTGCGTTCACCAGAGATGAGCTCGTATTCTACAGCGAGTCCCCCTTCTTCTTTTTCATATTCTCGACGAGTGACGATGAGAGGCTGGAGGATTCCATACATGCGGATAGACTCTGCGAGGTCACGTAGACGTGCTTCGTCGAATTCGCGACGTGGTTGATATGGATTTGGTTTTATCTTTTCGACTTCAATCCAAAAAACGGAATTTTCGAAGTAGTGTGTAGGATTTTGCATGTGGGTTTATTTTATCATAATAATTGTGTAGACTACAGAGATGCCGAAGTGGCGGAATTGGTATACGCATGCGACTCAAAATCGCACGGGGTAACCCATGAGAGTTCAAGTCTCTCCTTCGGCACAATATGAAAGAAAAAATAATAATCATCCTCGGCCCTACAGCTACGGGTAAAAGTGATCTTGCTGTGCATATCGCAAAAAAAATTAAAGGAGAGATCATCTCTGCAGATTCTAGACAAGTATATAAAGGTCTGGATATCGGTACTGGAAAGATTACAAAAAAAGAAATGCGAGGTATTCCACACCATATGCTAGATGTAGCGAATCCGAAGAGAAAGTTTTCTGTAGTGGAATATGTGAAAATAGCAGAAAAGGCAGTTGCAGAAATAATCGCGAATAGAAAAGTACCGATAATCGTCGGCGGTACTGGCTTCTATATAGAGGCTCTAGTCGATGGTGTCGTTTTGCCAGAGGTGCCACCAGATAATGAAC
>CAYGFL010000014.1:0-3733 GCA_964349165.1 uncultured Candidatus Saccharibacteria bacterium | reverse complement strand
AAAAAATCCAATAAGGAATTATTTAATATTCTAAAAAAATTAGATTCTGTCAGAGCCGAAAGTATTGACCCTAGTAATACTCGACGCATCATCCGCGCCATCGAGATTGCAAAAACACTAGGCAAAGTTCCCAAAGCCAAATTTATCTCAAAATACAATCCCATATTCATAGGTCTCAACCTTCCTCCAGAAATACTGAAGAATAAAATTAAAGATAGGTTGGATAAAAGAATAAAAAAAGGAATGATAAAAGAAGCGGAGAAGCTTCACGAGAATGGTCTGTCGTGGAAAAGGATGAATGAGTTAGGTCTCGAGTATAGATATCTTGCTTCTTATTTGCAAAATAAAATAACAAAAGAAGAAATGGTGACTAAATTGAATACTGAAATATGGCATTATGCTCGTAGACAGATGACGTGGTTTAAAAGAGATCGCAGGATCAAGTGGCTCGATGGGAACAAAAAGGCCCGCTACTTTCCAGAAGAGGTGTCGCGGGCTTTGATGGGAGCACAAGGCTTGTCGTTCGAAGGGTAGAGGATCTTGGCGATCCACTCGTCCTTCGATGGATTGGAAAACTTCGTTGGAATGTCCATGTAGGAAAAACGCTGAGGCTTTCCCAAGATGGTCCACTTAAAACGTTTGTTCATACCGATAAGAGATTAGCACGTCTTTTGCAGACTTGTCAACTTTCCTTCACTGCGGGAGATAGAGGAATCGAACCCCTGCCAAGGCGTTTGGAGTGCCTTGTTCTACCACTAAACTAATCTCCCATATTTTATACAAGACTAATACTATATCAGCTCTTCTGATAAAGCAAAAAGACCTTTCGGTCTCTCTGTGACTATTTCTTTGCTTCTTTGAAGACGATGTGTTTGCGTAGAGACTTGCTGTACTTCTTTAGCTCTATCTTTTTTTCGACAGTTTTCTTGTTTTTGCGGGTAATGTATATTTCGCCTGTATCTTTATTTCTTAATGTTATCAGTTTATCTTGTGACATGTGATTTAAATTAGGTCTGGATACTTTACACTATTATCATAAAAAAGGCAAAGGAAAGGGCCGTCCAAGTACAAGTACTCGAACGGCCCAGTTTTGAAACCAATGTTGTTGGGGGGGTTAACCCTTACCGCCAGAACTCCCACCGGAATTGGAATCATTCAGTGGTTGAGGCTGATCCTCATATTCGTAACGGATCAAGATCGCCCCATGAGCGACATTGAATGTCATGGGCTGGAACGGATTGAACTCCGCCCAATCCAGAAATGGATTGTTCGCGAACTGATTCGCATCAATCACATGCACCGAGATTGGGTAACGCGACAACCCTTGGGGAAAAGTCACATTAACCCTGAATCCAGTGGTATATGCGACTCTGACCAGTTCATCTCCTTCTTGAAGTGTGATGGAGATTGTGTTAACCGGCAAGGAGCGTACGCCCACAATGGATGGTTGGAAACCGTCCACAGCAGGTGAAACTTGCTCCTGTCGACTGCCTTCATCTTTCAAGTTGTAGATGATCTTCGAACCATCAGAGATCTCGATGTACAACTTACCTTTTTGGCTGACGTGTTTCGAGCCAATGAAAAGGAGTTCTTCATCGAGATTCAGACGGTTATCCCACCTGAAGGAGTAGTAATCTTTGTCGTTACCGAATTCGTCCTCGGTGATGATGTACGCATTGCGAATCCCTGGAACCTTGAATGGAATCCAGTCGCTCATGTGCATATCGATCTTGTACGCCTCTTGCGGAACCTGCCAGTTGTCACCGACTTGGGCCAAGTGAAACTTGGTGTATCCCCAAAAGATCTGGAATGACCAGTTGGGGACGGTGGTCGTTGCGTAATACGATAGCTCCGATTGAAGTTCTTCAGTCGGATCTGCCGAGAATCGCACCACTCCAGAATGAGCAACGGAAGCCATGTGATCCACATCAGCATCCTTGTGGGGATACGCGATGGGAAATGACCGATGGTCGATGGTGACGGAGTTGCCCCAGATTCCACCATTGATGGACGACACAAGGGACAAGGCGTAGGCCTTGAGGGTCCGGATCGACATGATGGGAACTTGAGCTGGCGATGTGGGAACCGGGTTATCCTGAGTGGGTGAAGGATTCACCTGAGTGAGTGCGATTTGAGCCTGCATATTTGTGGTGTCGAAGAAGACACACACGATAGCAGTCAAAAGAATTGAGACGATTTTTTTCATACTCTGTCTACTTTCCATTTGGGGTTTATTGTTTTACTTGAGGGTTGGTTGAAATCGGAACTCGACCATCACACGTTTTTTCGGCTCCTGAACAGCAGGATCCAACGGGACGATGACTTGTTCCAACACTTCTTGCGAAGATTCTTTTTGAGCCGCTTTTGGGACTTTCGTTTCTTCGGTGGTCTTTGGAGGGACCGGCTCCTGCTTCTTCTCAGGCAAGAACTTTGCGAGAATGAGGCAGAGGCAAGCCATAGCCAACACATACATGAATGACATGAAACCAGTCCTCTTACCATCCCTGGCTTGAGGAGTTTTAAATTTCGTGTTTCTCATTCGATTTTCTTCCAATCTTTCGTCAATAAACAATACAATGAACCTCACACATATGAGGTTTTCAACATTGGTTTGTCAAAGAACGAAATTGAGGCTGTAATTAGCCTCGTTTTAGATCACTGCACAGTATAATAGCATATACTTGACTCATAGTCAATAGCATTACATTTATACCTTTTTCACCCACTTTTCGTACCCTTTTACCTTTCCTTGCAAAATCTGCTCATACTTCTGTATCAAATCGCTAGTTATCTTACCCACTTTACCATTTCCCACTTTTCTCTTATCAATAGACAGAACTGGAGTGATGCGTGCCGAACTTCCACACATGAAAGCTTCGTCGAAGATGTATAGCTCGCTTCTCAACACCGGTCTTTCGACTACTTTTATTTTCATCTCATGAGCTATTTTTATAATACTGTCTCTAGTTATTCCTTCTAATATATCAAAACCGATCGGTGGAGTTATGAGAGTGTTGTCGCGAACAAAAAATATATTTGCCACAGTTCCCTCTGTCACGTATCCCCTATCATTCAGTGCTATTGCATCATGGTATCCATTTAGTATCGCTTCATTTTTCATCAGAGCGACATTTGTATATCCGCCATTTACTTTTGCACGAGATGGAATGGAATTGTCTGGAGTCCTTCTAAAGCTAGATACGCAGACGTCTATGCCTGCGCGAGGCAAGATCTCTCCGAGAGGATAGACGTAGGCTGATAGAGAATTCTGCAATCCATGTATCTTGGTACCAGCGAGAAGAGCATCGATGAACACAGATACTCTCACTAGGGCATCTTCTTTTATATTATTTTTATCTATCAATTCAAAAATTATCTTTTCAAACTTTTTGTAATCCCATTCTGTGATAAAAGAATGGAAGTCCATTATCTTCGCAGAAGACACTAGACGCTTCCAATGATCTTCTAGTCTGTATACGTAAAGTTTTTTATCTTTTGGATTCCAACTTAAACTGAAAACAGTGTAAATGGAAAGTCCATAGAGAACTGGAGAACTAGCGATACTAACTTTCGCATCAGAAAAAGGTACGAATGAATCGCGAAAGTATGCAATACTCTTGGAGTAATCTAATCTGCTCATGGTGCGCCGGGCTGGACTCGAACCAGCGATGCCTAAAAGGCCGGAGATTTACAGTCTCCTGGAATAGCCGCTATCCGACCGACGCATGTAAAA
>CAYGFL010000013.1:0-17223 GCA_964349165.1 uncultured Candidatus Saccharibacteria bacterium | reverse complement strand
TGGCGGTGTGCTTCAGGTCGTGGAAGGTAAGCCCCTTGATTGGCGGGTCTGTCCATTGTCCATCGAGTACAGCGATGACTTCCGTATCGGCTTCGATGTTCGATAAAATATCCTCGATAGTTCTGGCGAGGAATTCTTCATTGCGAGCAGGAATTAGGATTGATAGTTCCATATTTATAATTTAAATCCATTATTGTCTTTCTGAGTAGAAAAATCAAATATACCCATATTTCCGCAATATTTTTACTATATCTTTAACCAACAACCTTCTACCAGTGATATTCATCTCACAATTCCATGAAGGTATGAGACTGATCCAGTGTAGAAATTCATCTTTATCGACGATGTAACGGTATACTGGTTTGATCTCCAATTTTTCTTTCTTTTTTATTTTATGACGCATGAAATTGATTAAAGTGTGAGGATTTTTGCCCCATGTAATATTGCCCAGTCTTATAATAGTATGGTGTTTGAAATTTTTCCTTATCAAATTTTCCATACTGACTTTGTGTCGAGCATATCTAGTATCTGAATAATAAATACATAGTGAGCTAAAATATACTAGATGTTTATTTTTATCCTGTTCCATCAGTAGTTTGCGTTCTCTCCTGTACTCTGACTCTCTAGTCTCATGACTATTACTGACACCAGATGCGAAATACAAAAAATCTTTATTGTCTGTCAATACACTTGCGATGTCTCCGTTTCCTATAATCATATATTATTTGCTACCTGCCTTATGGCCTTTATGTGATAAATATACACAATCGTTGAAGACGTCTGGTCTTATATTTATTTTGATTCCACTTTTTTTCAATACATATGGAAATGAAATCTGATCCTCTATGATATAGCGGGAGACATGATACCACCATTCTTTTAACATCTGTCGGACTTTGGGAGTATTTTTGTACATAAAGACTCCACCAGTGACCAGCATGTCATCGACAAAATCTTTGTCTGCCACGATTTCTTCCATCTGTTCCTTTAATAATTCATTCTCATACCTACTTACTATGTATCTAGCTTTTTGTTTCAATCCTTTCCTTATATATCTAGCCTCTTGTCTTATATCTGGACGGCTCGGATGTTTCAGCACTACGATGTCATAACCTTGACAGTGGTCGTAGAAATATTTTATCGAGTCTGTATGCGAGAGAGAGAAGTTACCATCGATCCACATATAGTATTCATAATTTGGTACCATCTGCCATGCGAAGAATTTTGGAATTTTCGCCTGTAACCTTGGAGTCATCGCAGTAAATCTTGGTGGAAAATTATCATCCGTAAACATGAAATTGTCATATCCTATAGATTGTGGAACATGTTCAGGAACCTTGTCGAGACCCCGCATATTGGCTGAAATTAATGCTATCTTATTCATATCATTTTTCTATATAGTAAATATGTTCAATACCGTATCCTGTCCTAGTCTCGAGGCTTTCCATTCTCCATCTAAATCCCATGAATTGCTCTTCGATATCCTTTCTAGCAAAGGCAATATCGGGTACATCTACTCCGTGTTTCTTATTATGAGCTATCTCTTGTGTGATATCTCTAAATGGTGTGAACAGAATCAGACAGAACTTTTTTTGAAATGAAGACACAGCTCCACAAAGAACATCTTTCCAATTGTAATTATGTTCTAGGACATGCCTCATCACTATCCCATCTACTTTCGACCTATATTTACATAAGTCTACAACTTTATCAACAAAGGGATTGGTGCTACCATCGATACCAACATATTTGCCATTATAAAATCTCTTGAACCCTCCTGTTCCACAGCCCCAATCCTCGACTTCCATGATATCTGCCAAGAAATCCGCTGCCAATTTATACGTCACAGTATTCCCATATCGAAAAGACCCCATCGTCTTTATATCCTTGTACCATTCATCCCATTTACCAAGCATGCCTTTGTCCATCATTGCGTTTTAATTATCATCCACGATCTTTCTTTATCCCGAATCTCACCCTGTCGTCTCTCTTTTCGACCCAATACAAACCATGGTCTGATTCGATATGCAGAAGTGTATCCACATACTGCTTCTTGTACATGACAACGCGTCCTTTTTATATCAACGTATCTTATGAAATCATGACCACATATTATTCCACCCACACGAACTTTTTGCATCCAGTGAGATATGTCTGTTACAACAGACATGAACTCATGGTCTCCATCGATGTATACGAAATCTAGAGAGTTATCTTTAAAATCTTTCACTGCTTCTACACTAGTTTTTTTAATAACATGGCAATTATACTTACTCAATTTTGCCTGTGCTGTGATGTAAGCATTCTTCAATCTATTACTATCATAATCATCGAACCCAGCTACCTGTTCCCATGGGTCGATGCAGTATAGTTTCAGTCCTGAATTAGATTGACATAATTTCTCAGAAAATTCTCCGTCCAATACGCCCACTTCTGCTCCTATCTTGTAATCAAGCTGTCTGAATAATTCAGGAAGATTATCTCTTCCTATATTCGGTATCTCGATTGGCATGCGTGTTTTATTTTCGAAACTAATCCTAAATTTATCTAAAATAAATCTAGTGGTATTCATTTTTGATACATCCTTATACATAATGTTTAATAAGTTCAGATGCCTTACCCCAGAACGGAATATCATACGCCTTTATAGGTCCAAGATTTTTACTACGTCTCAACTGTGTAGAATCTGAACCATTTCTATGATTAATCTGTATTATTGATATTTCTGAAAACACCTCTATAGATTTTCTTTGTGTTACACCGAGATTTTTCTCTATCCTTCCCCTACCCAACTCTCCAACCATTCTGTCTGGTATAGCTTTGGGGTGTCTGGCAAATCTCTCTTCTAGTGCTTCTATCATGAGTTTCCTCGGTGCTATGAGAGAACAGTTACTCTTACGATTTCGCCATGAATATGTTGGAGTACCCCAATTAAAAAGGGCGAACCTATTTTGATTGTATGCGAAAGTATCAATCTCTGGTCTATAGAAAGTGAAATGCTCTTGTGGATACAAAACATCGTCTTCCGCAATAGCGACATAGTCAGTAAGAGCTAGTTTCGCACCTTTCAACATCTGACGATAGATATTATCTGGACCTTTTACACCAGTATCTAGCAGATTCTGGCCGAAGTCTAACGGCTTTCTAGAGATACTCACGAGGGGATAATCTCCTATCGCTTCGAGTAGAACTTTTCTTTGGTACGTAGCGAAATTCTCTGGTATTTGACTGGCTGTGAGATAGATAATAGTCAGGTCTTTCATATTTTCTTTGCTATTAGATACGTATCTTCCATGCGTTCATCAATAACAATTCTCTTCGTTTTTATCACCTCTAGACCACTCCACTTCGCCAAGGATTTCATACCATCTGGATAGTAACGATATGTGTCAATTGGATACTTATGTTCATGTATGACAGCGGGTGCGATGATGCAGCAGAGCCCGTCTTTTTTCAAAACCCTAGTTAGTTCCTTCATCCATACCCACGGATACTCAACATGTTCTAATGTTTGACCAGAGATTATCGCATCAAACTCTCCATCCTTAAAAGGAAAGTTATAACCCTGGATTACAACGTCTACATTGTCCCCAGCTTCAGTATCTGCGCCAACATATTGCCATTTCTCATTTTTAAAAAACTGACGATATGAACCAAGCTTTTGTTGACCAGACACTACCCTACTACCCAAATCCAAAATTTTTAGCCTCTCATCTTGGAGTCTTTCTTCAACAAATGCTTTCATTATTTTTAAGGAGTTTAAGTGCATATTTTTATCTAAAGTAGTTTATACATCTCTGCAACCCTACTTATATGATACTTCTCAGCCATTTGCAAGAGATCCTTTGATGCTATCTCATAATTCTCTAGGTTTATCAACTTTTCGGCTTCATTTACTAGTTGATCGACTGTTGATGCCCTTACGTAGTATCCTTCAACCTCTCTATATCCCTTATGTGGGTATCCGACTGTAGGAATACCGAAGGATCCAGCATTTATTATTTTCAAAGGATTTTTTAAAAGTCTATAGATCGTATCCCATACGAGCTGAATGTCTATTTGTTTATAAAAATTGACAACATCTTCGCGAGTCTGAAAGTCATATTTTGTAATCAATGTTAATCCTATTTCTTTTAATCTATCACTCAGTTCATCTATAGAATATTGGAAAGTTCTCGGAGCTCCGATAATGCCCACATTTTTGATGATCTTCCTATCTCTCACCATCCGCTCAAAATTGCAATGTTGCTGAGGAATAAAAACAATCTTGTTTGGTAATTTATATTTTTTTAAAATATCATAACTATATTGAGAAGCTACGATACCTCTGAGCGCAGGATTATCACGTAGCCACTGTATATATTCTTTATAATCAATAACATCAATATAGGATTTCTCTGCAAAAGGATGTGACGGGGTGGCATCTCTCTTCATTTCAGGTTTGATATATACACAAATATCATTTTCATAACCGCTTACTGGATTATATTTTGCCCCAAGATATTTGGCGATTTGTTCTCCTCTTATTAGAGCGGAACCTCCCATGAGACGATTCTTGCCTTCATGTAGATAAGGTGGTTGTGCAAAAAAAGTTAGATTCATTTTATATACATCCAGCTAGGACACTGGTCTTTCCATAGAAATAGTGGTTTAATATTATATGCCTTACACCATCCATCTACAGCATCGATGACTCCAAAGTTGAATTTGCTACTTTTAACATAGTCATGACCACAGACCAATCCTCCTTTTCGTACTTTTTTGCTCCAGGTAGATATATCAGCGACAACGTGCTCAAAATCATGATTTGCATCTATAAATACAAAATCTAAGGATTCATCGTCGAACTGCTTTACGGCATCCATTGAGGATTCCTTGATAAACTTCACATTATATTCCTTCGTTTCAGCTAAAGCTGCTTTGTATGCTTCTTGAAGATCTTGTGCCTCATACTCTGAATAATTACCATATACCGACCAAGAATCCACACCGAATAACTCTAGTGTCGGATTGTTAGTACACAGTGCTTTAGAAAACTTTCCTCTGTATACCCCCACCTCCACCCCCTTTTTAAAACCCAAATCCCTAAACAGAGACGACATCTCACCCCACCTACTATACGGAATCCTCAATGGTGATGGTGGTGTATTGATGTCCAGATTATATCTTTTGAGAATAAAGTTTAGCGTGTCCATAATTTTTCTTTCCAATCTATTGGCCAATTCGGCACAGGAGAAAACTTTTCAACCAACCATTCGAAGTCGTGTACCCTCTTATCCCATTTATTATGAACAAAAAAGTCATACCAGTAAGCCTCGCAACTCCTTATAGCATTCCTGCTGACAAAATACATGCGTCCATGTTGCTTACCCTTGTGAAGATGTGCATACCAAGTTTTCTTGTTCACCATCACTTTCCCACCAGAGAGCCATGCTTTGAGAGCGACTTCTTCTCCATCTTGACCCCATCCAGTGAATCCTTCTGTCTGCATAAGACCCAACTCTTTAAAATATGACTTTGTCATAAACCAAATACTACCTTGAATAGTCATTGTCTCATCGATCGATATATCTGCTCGAGATAGTGTCCGTGCGTCCCACTTGAAACCGTGTAGCGACGCATTATCATCTTTTTTAGGTTCTCTGGGTGAATTCGGTACGATATCATGCTTGAATGGAAACATTAGATATTCATAATCAATAGGTGGTCTATTATCTGATTGTTCCTGTATGCACCAGTTGAGAGCATCTAGCCTGTGCCTACGTGGAACCTGAACCCAATCAGGTTGATGGTCTTCGGCCAGTTGCTCATCGAATCCTTTTGCCATCATACAGTGTGCATCTAGAGCCATTATGTATTCTCCCTTGCATACATCAACCATCATATTTATCGCCTGCCTTTTATGTGAATCACCATCTCCTAGTGGAATATGTAGATACCTAACCCTAGGATCTATCACAACTTCTTCTTTTGGTATATCGTATCCGTCCAATACTGGAAATATTTCTATCTCGCGAGTAGCATTAGCCAACACGTCTAGTATTGTCTGTTTTAAAAATTTCTCATTCCTACTCGGGATTACTATGGATAGCATGGGTATTCATCACTTAAACCTCTCCATCAACCAATCTATATCATGTATCCTATTTTCCCATCTATTGTTCAACCAATAATCTCTGGAATAATTATTACCAGCCTCCACTTCTGAACTCTTGGCACTAGAGGCTCTACCGAACTTGCGATGTTTATGCGCATACCAAGTCTTTTTGTTCACCATCACCTTTCCACCTCCAAGCCAAGTCTTCAATGCGATCTCAATAGCCTCTTGTGCGAAAGTTCCATAACCCTCTGTTTGTAACTTGCCGAGGAAATTCCAATGTTTTCGAGACATTACCCAACATGAACCCTGGAAGACCATTGTTTCGTCTATCAGAATATCTTTTCTCTGTCTTGTTCTACTCTTCCAATTAAGACCGCCGATTTTTTCTGGTCTATCTATAACTAATTTATCATAGTCGACTGGTTCTTTGTCTTCTTCATAGATTACCCATTTCTCTGTATCCAACTTATACCTCCTCGGAATAACCACCCAATTATCTTCTATATCCGCTAGGAGCTTCACGTCAAAACCTTCATCAAACATGCAGTGTTCATCGCACTTCATTATATATTCCCCTTTTGAGAAATTCACCCCAGCATTTATGGCATCTCTCATTCCATGATTGGTTTTCAGATCGAGAACTCTTACTCGTGGATTTTCTTTTACGGGTGTAGATGGTGTATAGCCATCCAATACAACTACAATTTCCATCTCAGAACCAAGTCTAGAATTGTCTAATAGAGACTCTATGGTCTTGTGGAGTAACGGATCTTTGTATGAAGGGATAATAACGGAAAGTTTCATTTTGTATTAAAATATTAAACATGCGTCAGATACATGACTGAAGGTGCAAAATAGATACAGTCATCACTCAGAGCCCAACCTACTGGTTGGATCACATCATCTGTACCAGATGGTGGGGTCTGAGTCAAAGTACCAGTAGTGGTAGATACGTATATGAGACCAGCACTACCTGGTCCGATAGTCCAGTTCCAAGCATCCACTCTCAAGACTCCATGTACCAAAATTTTCTTTGACCCAGTACCAGTCTCCATGGCGAGAGCTACACACGGAGAGGTTGTAGTCGAATCCGCATCGGCCGTGTCTAGATGTCCATCGGCCGACATAAAAAGGGGCGCTCCAATACCTTCAGAATTCGTATCTACAGTCGCTGTTAAAATAAGTCCCGAAGCTGTTGTGTCTGCAGATGGTTCATTCATGAGCTTTATACCCGCAACACTATTTATAGGTAATTCACCCATGTCTAGGCGAAAACGAGATATCTTGATGGTTTGAGTACCCACTTTCAGGTCTCCACAATTTAGACATGTAAAAAGGAAAGTAGGGACACTTTTTCCCTTATCATCCCCTAGGAGGGGTATCCATTTGTGGTCATTACAGTCTCTTTTTTCTCCAGATACCATTTTATTTTATACTCCTTTATCTATTTGAAATATCTCTTCTCCGGCCTCGTCATATACAGAAAGGCTTTTTTCATCCTCAGCCAACTTGAAAGGTGTGGAATCTTTTTTGGAATCAGAACTATCGGGTGTTATACTCACGGAATTATCTAGAGACTTAGAAAATAGTGGGCCCATGATTTTGCCCACGAGAAGTGTTCCGCCACCGATCAATAGGATTTTCAAAAATTTTCTCCTGTTTTTGTCCACACTTTTCCTTTTATTTTAATCTTTATTAGACCTGAACTCTTTTTCAGTTTTTCTAATCTCTCTTTCCATCTCCTCCTTACCCTTCTTGAATTCTCCAGTAAATCTACCTAGTCCTCTTGCAATTTCTGATATTTTTTCCCCACCGAAAAAGAATATTACAACTATTACTAGAATTATCGCTATTTCTGGCAATCCTAGTCCAAACATATTTTTATAAGTGTTAAATTCTTGTTAATTCGACAAAAACTATTTATTCTTCTTATTTCTCCAGTAGAAGAAGAACAATACGGCAACTACCGCGATGATTATCACTATCTCTGTTATTCCTAGTCCAAACATATAGATTTTATGGATTAATTTATTATTAAATTCGACCTATTTTATGAATTTATATACTTTTACTCAATTTATTGGCAAAAAAGTATCCTGCAAAATACAATCCTACCAATGGAAGAAACAACATGATCATAGTGACCCCTGTTCCGTCTGGAGTTATTATAGCAGACAAGATTAGAAAGAACAAAAACGCATATTGCCACTTTTTTAGCCAAAATGAGGCCTCTATAATGCCGGTAGTGCTCAATACGATCATGAATAGAGGTAATAGGAACATCATCCCGACTGCGAGCATTAGTCCTATAACATAGTATATAAACTCATCAACTGAAAATAAGGGTACAGCTCCCAATATTGTCGTATATGGGTATAGAACCTTGAAAGTCGCTGGTATAAGTAGAAAATAAGAAAATAAGGCGCCAGAAAAGAAGAGCATGACGAATGGGAATAGAGACCACATAACTATCTTTTTTTCATACGGAAAAAGACTTGGCTTGATATATAAAATGAAAGCATAAAGAAAAAATGGGATTGTTGTTATGAAACCTAGCAACATCGAGAAACATATCTGCGCAACAAAAGCACTCATAGGGTTGGTAGTTATGAGTTGTACACCAGAGGGGAGAAGATCGTATCTAACCTGATTGAAAATCTGTACAGAAAAAGAGTTTTCTGTAGGCATTGGTAGTAGATATTCATGTCCATAGATCATCACCTCTTGCAGACCAAAAACAAAAAAGAATACGGATAATCCTAAAAAAGAATACACCCAGTATATGATGTGCCTAATGAATATTTTAATTTCTTCCAGTAAAGTCATGGGTGAATGTAGGCACGAGACAGGACTTACTATTGTCCTTCATCAAATTCTAGAATTCCTGTGCCTATAGAATCGTACATAATAGTTGTCGAGGCATCGACTTGTCTTAATTTGAATTTGTTATTTAAAATGATGGCTGTCTCTACTATGACATTACCTTTATCAGCTGGAGTATCGACTCCACAGCTACCACCAGAACAGACCCATAGATTTTCGTTCTGATTCCTTATGTTGCCTCCGGTAGAATATAGTTGGACATCTCCAGCAGAATCTGTATAGACTTCACCATATGTAGAGCTTGTATTATTTAATCTTAGTTGAGCGACGCTATTCGGGTTAGAGATATTCACAGTCGATGAGGCGAAGACTCCACCAGAAGGATTGACAGAGAACAGATGTCCGAGAGATGCACTCTCAATCCTCAATAGACTCGCTGTCTGTCCTATGGCTGCTCGTATAAGTGCCCCTATAGCGGATGTAGTCGTGGCTTCTATTGTGACTACAGCGTTCGCAACTGGAGTTGTTGTTCCAAAAGAAGATTGCCCTGTCCCACTCACTGCACCAGAGAGTTGTGCAAAGGCTGTAGAGGAGATCTGCTGTCTAGGTGAAAGTGTTTCGAAAGATGTACCGTTCGTGGAAACTTCTACTTGTAGATATACCGTCGATGAAGAAAAATTATAGGTAAGCGCATCAGGATAGCCATTGTTTGTATCCCCTATATTTACATTGAAAACTCCTTGTCTAACACTCGAAGCAAAAGATGTTGGGTCTCCAGTAGGCCAAAGTTTCGTACCTGTATTTATAGTGGCATTATTCCAAAGAGAAAATTTGAAATAATACGTAGTGCCAGACGAACTACCGAGTAGGTTGCCTGAGGAGTCTGCGAGGCGTCCTTGGTAACTCAATATTGTAGGAACTCCAGCAGCATGAGCAGAAAGACCGTAGAGAGAAATAGCTACTAGAAGTATTGCACTGAAAAAATATCCGATAAGTTTCATCTGGTATGTTACTTCAATTATACCGCACAAATACCAGAAAACTATGGGGACAACATTTACCTATTTCCTCCCCTTCTTATTCTGCCACTTCTCTAGTGTCACGAGCAACGGTGAACCGATAAATACTGATGAGTATGTTCCTGCGACAATACCGATAATAAGTGCGAGTGAGAAATGTTGTGTGGATTCACCTCCTACGAAATAAAGTACGACGAGTGCGAGAAGAGTCGTGAGAGATGTGTTGATAGATCTGGTGAATGTCTGGCCGATACTGTCACCCACAATCTGTTCGAATGGTTTCTTGAGAGAAAGGTGTGTGAGATTTTCACGGACCCTGTCGAAGACGACGATAGTGTCGTGTACAGAGAAACCTAGAACAACGAGGAGTGCTGTGATAAAAAGTGTGTCGATCTCATAACCAGCGAAATGTCCGAGTATAGAGAAGGCTCCTACAGGAATAATAACATCGTGCGCAAGGGCGATGATTGCCACTATTCCATATTTCCAAGAAGAAATAGGTTCCGAGACTTTGCGGAATGCATAAGATATAAATATCACGATTGCAAATATAACTAGAACTATAGAGAAAAGTGCCTTTCGCAACGCTTCTGCTCCTAGTACCGGACCTATAGAGTCGAACCGCTTTTCAGTGAAATCTCCGAAGTCTTTTAGAGCAGATATGAGAGATGTCTTTTCTTCTACATTGATATCTTTCATGCGTATGAGATAGCCCTTTTCACCAGTCGGGCGTACAGAAGATTCCAATTTGAGAGGTGCGAGAGCAGAGATTAGAGTCGCTTGTTCTGGACGTACTTGTGAGTATTCTACTTCGATGATAGATCCTCCTTTGAAATCTATTCCTAGATTGAAGCCCCAGATTATCACAGCTCCAATAGAGGCTAGGATAATGAGTGTTGAGAAGGCGTAAAAGAATTTTCGGTATTTGACGACGTACATATATTTATTTTAGCTATTTTTAATTTTAGTTCTGGTAAAACCGTTACTGATGAGAAAGGTCGAAAATCTGGTAACATTTTTCGGTGCTACTGCATAGAGGAATATTCTCGATGCTGTGATAGCGGTGAACATACTGACGAGAACACCGATGACGAAAACCAGAGCGAATCCTGTGACTACTGAAGTACTACCGAAGTAGTATAGGATGGCTCCAGTGATGATACTAGAAATGTTCGAGTCGCGGATAGATAGCCATGCGCGAGCGAATCCTTCGTGCATAGCTTCTGATATTCCCTTTCCACGTCTTAGTTCTTCTTTCATGCGCTCGAAGATGAGAATATTCGCATCAACTGCCATACCTATCGAAAGTATGAACCCAGCAATACCAGCTGCTGTCAGTGTAACAGGAATAAGTTTGAAAAGAGCGAGCATTATCAGCGTATATACACCGAGAGAAATAACAGCCACGAACCCTGGCAATCGATACCAAATGATTAGGAATATGCCGATAACTATGAGTGATATAACACCAGCGCGTACTCCAGCCTGCGTAGCAGATTGACCAAGAGACGCACCGATGGTCTGAGTAGATATGAGTTCGATAGGAACAGGCAATGCCCCATAATTCAGATCGCGTACGAGAGTCTGTGCAGACTTCACGTCAAAAGATCCAGATATCTGCGCTTTACCATCTCTGATCTCATCTCTCACTACAGGCAATGATTTCGGAGTTCCATCTAGGAAAATTCCCAGCATATTGCCAACATTTTCTTTTGTTATCTTTGCAAAAAGGGTGCGTCCTTCACTGTTAAATACGAGAGATACGACAGGTTGATTCGTATTGGGATCGAAAACTAGCTGTGCTTTTTCTAGCATGCGTCCAGTGAGACCTGTATCTTTTAGACGCTTTTTCATCTCTATCTCCTTCTCTGCATCTTCCAGTTTCAGAGCATCGATACTTTTTATATCTTCATCTGTGAGAATTTTGAAATCGAGGAAAGGTGTCTCGCCGATACTCTTTATCGCTTCTTCTGTGTCTGTCACCCCTGGAAGTTCGACGATGAGTTTCTCTTCTGTATCCTTTGAACTCAAGAACCCATTGCTCTCTATCTGAACTATAGGTTCAGAGACACCGAACACATTTACTCTGCGCTCTATGACATCACGCAGTGCGTTCATAGAATCATCTACCTCTTTTGCTTCTATTTTTGAAACATCCGCTTTATAGACTAGATGCGTACCTCCATTGAGATCGAGACCTAGTTTAAAAGGTTTGCTCACACTAGAGTCAGGATGGGTTTCCGAGTAATAATCGAAGTAGCCTACACCAGTTGCAAGGATGAGTAGGAATACAGCTATGATGCGTGTCTTGAGTATCATGTTCGTACGGTTTTTTGTCTATTTTATTAATATGGGCATTATAGATGATAATCTATCTTCCTACAAATGAGAGGAGGACTTTCAGGGTTTGGAGGGCTATCTTTAGATCTAAAAGAATCGAGCGATTTTTTATGTAATATAGGTCATGAGAAAGCTTGTCTGAAGTCTCCTCTGTGTCTATTCCATGATGTGGATGTTTACCATATATCTGTGCCCAACCAGATAGTCCCGGTTTTACAATATGTCGTATGTTGTAGTAAGGGATATCTGTAGAATAAGTCGTGACGGCTTCTGCAAACTCTGGTCTCGGACCTATGAGCGAGACATCTCCTCGGAAAACATTCCAAAGTTGAGGTAATTCGTCTATGCGACTCTTTCTGAGGAAATTACCGACTTTAGTTACTTTATTTTCTTTACTACCCCATTTACCTCCATCATTAGCGACAGTCATAGTGCGGAATTTCACAATGCGTACGGTATTATTACTCTGTCCGACACGATCTTGATAACTGAATAGAACTCCGCCATCCTCTATTTTTATAGCGAGATATACAAAAGGATAAATAACTATAGAAATCAAACCTAGAATAGCAGATATTATTATATCCATCAGCCTTTTGAAAATATCGAAGGAACTTTTTGTAGAAGAAGAAACATTTTCTAGAAACCAGGTATCATTTACTAGAGAAAGTGGGACTCGGTCAAATATTTCTTCATAGACTTTCTGGATATCTCCAAACTGCACTCCAGAAAATATGAGTTTATAAAGCACTGGCATGATATTGTTCACTCTAGGATCTGCGAAGTCCGCAACGACAAGAGATACACCTTGTGATCTCACACGATTCATTATGTCTTCACTAGATAATGTTGATGTTGTATCGATCCACTCCACAAAAGAAGTTCCATATCTGTAATTATTATTAATCTCATGATACAGATCACTCACTTCAGTATTCTTTCGAGCGATGAGTAATGCTTTGGTTTTTCTACGCAACCCTAGAGTCTCTGCGATAGCCATTCTCCATGCGACCATGATGATGAGAGAGATAGCGAGATACATGAACAATACAAACTTCGGTGTGATGTTGAAATAAGGAATAAAATAAAACAAAGCGATACTGATGGTGGCGTTGGCGACTTGGACTCGTGTAAGTATGGCTGGGAGTCGCCTCTTCAGTATCAGAGTATGCTTTTCATAGAGACCAGCTATGAAACTTATCATTACCCACGTTATAAAAAGTAGGGAAAATGGCAAGATATGTATAGACAAAATATCCCTAGTTGGGAGAGCGCTGTATCTCACAGTCAGAGTAAGATAAAGCGATATAAAAAAGACTACGAAATCCCCTAGCAAGAGTTCTATAACCTCTTTTTTTCGCGCTATATTCATACGCGGGATACTACCATAAAAACCTGAAAAATGGTACTGTAAAGGCGTGAAAATCCTATACATCATCACCAAGTCCAACTGGGGCGGAGCACAGCGCCATGTATTCGACTTGGCAGTTCATAGCAACAGACTAGGACACGAAGTGGTCGTGGCACTCGGTGGTGAGGGCATCCTCCGAGATAGACTCCGCGAAGCTTCGATAGTTACGAGACCTATAGGTGCATTGAAACGAGATGTAAAAATAGCAGATGAGTTTAGTTCGCTCTATGAAATATGGAAACTCATCGGAGAAGAAAAACCAGAGATTCTACATCTACATAGTACAAAAGCTGGAGGTCTTGGCGCTTTTGCTGGACGTCTACGTGGAGTAAGGAAAATTATCTTTACTGCTCACGGTTGGGCATTCAATGAAGATCGGCCTCTGTATCAGAAAATAGTGATCGCATTTGTCTCTTGGATAACTATGCTCCTCTGCACTGATATTATTACCCTTTCGAATAGAGAGATGAAGCAAGCTCTCATGTTCCCTCGCATGGAGGGTAAAATAAAAATGATACATCTAGGCATCACTCCGCCGAAATTCTTTGCGACTAGTAGTGCTAGACATCTTCTACAAGCGAAGATCCCGACACCTTTGGATAAGGCGATTATCATAGGCACTATCGCAGAACTTCATATAAATAAAGGGTTGGAGTACGCGATCGACGCTTTTGAAAAAATAATAGGTAGATTCCCTACTGTTATCTTTATAGTGATAGGTGAAGGTGAACAGAGGGAATATCTTGAAAAAATAATAAAAGAAAAAGGACTGGAAAATAGAGTCATGCTGGTAGGGTATATAGAAAATGCGGCAGAATATCTCAAGGCCTTCTCTATATTTCTATTACCATCCATAAAAGAAGGTTTGCCATACTGTCTCATAGAAGCCGGTCATGCTGGTCTACCAGTGATCGCTACTACAGTTGGAGGTATACCAGAAATAATAGATGACATGAAGTCTGGTATACTCATTCAACCAAAGAGAGTCGATGAGATCTCTCATGCTGTAGAATTCCTTTTAGAACACAAGACTATTCAAAGAGAATACGCTCATACATTGCAAGAGAGAATAAAAACTGTGTTTAGTATCGAATCGATGCTCGAGCAGACGATAAAACTATACAATAATTAGACTAAATTCCTATAAACTCATTTTTTATAGAGTCTTTGTGAAGCACTCGCGAATTGCGACGCATACCCATAAGTATCCCTAGTCCAGCGAATTCTGTAACAAGATGACTACCTCCGTAACTCACGAATGGCAATGTCTGTCCAGTAACTGGTAGAAGTTGCATATTCATACCTACGTTTATAATAAAATGAACAATTAGAAATACTGCCATGCCAGCACCAAAGAGCATTTCGAAGTTCGTGGCACCACGCATAGCGATGAGAATTATTCGCCATACTACTATGCCATACATGATGAATACGATAAGCACCCCGACAAATCCCCACTCTTCTGCAAAAGCGGAGAAGATAAAGTCGCTCTGATATTCTGGAAGAAACTTCAGACGAGACTGTGTTCCATACCCAACCCCCTTACCCCACAATTCTCCAGATCCTACAGCTATAGCAGATTGATAGGCATTGTAACCAGTACCATGTATGTCTGTGAGAGGATGTATGAAACTCTGTATGCGGTCTTTCTGATAATCTCTGAATGCGAAGACCCATAGACTGACGAAAGCTATAACTCCGAGCAGGAGCATGCTTAACAAATGCTTTTTTGAAATACCAGATACCAAGACCATACCCAGCCAAATAGAAAATATAATAACCGCCGAACCGAAGTCTGGTTGCACCAGCACTAGAAGAAAGATAACTAGAGCATATAGACCAGAGACGATAATATGTCGCACATTCGCGATCTCTATATGTCTTCTAGAAAAATATTTTGCTAGTACAGTGATGATGACAAGCTTGATAATATCTGCTGGCTGAAAAGAAAACAATCCGAGATTGAACCAGCTCGCTGCCCCATGAGAGACTTTTCCTATAAAAAATAGTGCAACTAGAAGTACACATGACGATAAAAATAGTGTCACAGAGACCCATGTTTTTCTCAGAAATCTAAAGTCGACAAAACTCAGTGAGAAAAAAATTACGAAAGATATAAAAATCCATATCAGTTGCCTGATAAAAAATTGGTTGCTATCTGTAAAAGAATTCATGGTCATGAGACCAGCACCCAAGAGAGGTAGGATGGCGCAGACCAGGACCCAGTCTATACCAAGCCATGATTCTCTGTCTTGTAATGAATCCTTCTCGAAAATATTAGTCATGTACAGGGTCAACTACAGGAATCGCTTCTATGGAGACCACCTTTCCATTCCTACTGACGGGCCACGTAAATGGCGCGACTTCAGACCCACCCTCTGGAGCTAGCGCATCTATAATAGTCTTCGAAAATCCTATGACATTATCATTGGCGTCATATAAGACAGCACCGACAGTGACATCTTTATAGCCAACCAAACTTTTATTCTCTAGATATATTTCTAAAGAAGATAATTTGTCATCTTCTGTGTATTTTTTATCAGTCACAACCAGACCACCGATAGTATCATGTGACTTGAACCATAGTGGAGGTGCGAGAAATTCAAAAGTAACTTTTGCTGGTATTCTCTTTCCGACATTGACCGCTGGCTCGAACACCAAGGTATTTCGATGTGCTGGAATATCTATGGATCCCTGTCGTTCATTGATAAGGATTCCTTTGGAATCAAAAAGAGCAAACTTGTATGGAACATCCAGAGCAGCTACTGTAGTATTCGGATTTACAATGTACGATGCTAGATTATATAGACCCTCTGCTACTTTCTCGGATTTTCCTCCGCCCCATTCTATTTTTGGAGGCAAGAATGCACCCTGACATAACTTCACGCATACGCCCCCACAGTCTGTACCCTGCTCTTTACCGTTCTTCATTCCATCGAAACAGGTGGGTGGTTTGTAAAAATAGAAAAAGAATACAGTGCCTACTATACCTATAAATACGACAAAAACACTACCTCCATATATCATTTTTCTACGAGATGACCATGTTGCCATGGTGCTATTCTATCACAAACATTTATCTTTATGTATTAAACTCTCTGTACTGGCGACTAGCTACTTTCGCCCATAGGACTATCATCGCCGCAACTGCGTTTCACTTCCGTGTTCGGAATGGGAACGGGTGTTTCCACAGCGCCAAATCACCAGAACATAGGGTTCAATATTCAATCAGATCTTATTTCAAGGTAATTATTGTTTCGTTATAGACAAGTAATTGTGGTTCTTAAATTTCCTAATAGGATCGACGGATTAGTACTTCTCGGCTCAACACATTACTGTGCGTACACCTAAAGCCTATCAACGTAATCATCTCTTACGGGTCTCAAACGATTCCTAATCTTGGGGCTGGCTTCCTTCTTAGATGCTTTCAGAAGTTATCCATTCCCGACATAGCTACACTGCGGTGCCCTTGGCAGGACAGCAGTCAGACCAGAGGTCGGTTCAATTTGGTCCTCTCGTACTAAAATCAA
>CAYGFL010000012.1:0-18369 GCA_964349165.1 uncultured Candidatus Saccharibacteria bacterium | reverse complement strand
CGGTCACCGCGTCTTCGAATTCTCGCGCGATTTCTTTTTTATATCATTATTTATTTCACCTATTTCTTTTAATTTATATAAGACAGAAGTTTTTAAACCAGAGAAAGACATATTCAGATCTTTGGAATGAATCATTGGCCGAGGTAGGGTAATGGTATTCGGCAGTCGCTCCGATCTCACTTCTTCTGAAAGCCTTGATATCTCTGGACCACCGGGATATGGAAGTCCGAGCATACGCGCAACTTTGTCGAAAGCCTCTCCTATAGCGTCATCTTTTGTTCTGCCCAATATTTCATACGATCCTATTTCATCTACCTTGACTATCTCCGTGTGACCGCCACTTATGAGTACTGCGATAGCGGGGAATGTCAGAAGTTTTAATATAATAAATTCAGATCCAACTTCAGAAGATGTGAGCAATGTTGAGACGATATGACCCTCCATATGATTCACGGGTATTACAGGAATGGAAAGTCGCTCTCCGAGTTCTTTTGCAAATAAAATACCAGTCCATAATGCCGGTTCTAGACCAGGTCCTTCTGTAACCGCGATCGCGTCGATTTTATTTTCATCTATTTTACTATCTTCAAGTATTTGATTATAAAGTATGGGTAGATTTTTAATATGTTCGCGTTTTGCGAGAATAGGGAAGACGCCACCATATTCTCTATGGAGTTCTATCTGTGAATTCACGATATTATCGAGGATGCGAAATCCCTCTCCTTTTTTCTCAAGGAGACATAGCGCCGTCTCATCGCAACTGGTTTCTATACCGAGGATTATCATGTCATGATACTACATCATTTGTAGTGATTTGAAAAATATAGACAGTTGTGGCATAGTGGTTCAGGAACTGGTAAATAACAACTTCAAACCAAGGATTTACATTGTGAAAGGGATACTCATAAATGTTTTCACTGCATTTTTTATGGTCTTGCCACTCCTCGTCGCTGGATATCTCAAGAGGAGGTGTGAAAAGAAAGAGGCTCATTCCATGATGCTCGAGATGAGGTGGAAGCATGCACGCACTATCAGGGAAAATTGGAAGAAGAAATGGAAAAAGGATCATCCGTATAGCACGTTCGATTTCAATAACACTCACTACCAATGGTTCTATAATGCAGAAATTTCTGCAGAAGCCTTATATCTGCTTTCAATCGGTGGTAGAGGTCTAGAGATCAGTTGGAGCGACTGGCTATACGAGCGTGAGTTGGCTGTGAACAACGAATAGTTTCTTGAAGAGCGGTGGTGCAATCCCACCGCTTTTACATTTATATTTATGGTGCGCGATACAGGATTCGAACCTGTGACCCTCCCCACGTCAAGGGGATGCTCTACCAACTGAGCTAACCGCGCATACTTTAACAGACGAACTATATCAAATTTGTTTTAAAAATACACCTAGCAACATGACTGCACCTATGATGGCGATGATCATGCCGAAGCATTTATTCATTATTTCTATATGCTCCGGCTTTATCTTGTGACCCAGGATAGAAGCAATAGATGTGAGGGTAATCCACCAGAGTAGGGAACCTATGACAACTCCAAGCACGAGAAATGTTGCCACGCCACTACCTTTACCGATACCAAGATGAGGTCCTATGCTTGCAAAGATAACAAAAAAGGAAAGTGCGGCTACTGGGTTCGTGGCAGTCAAGATAATTCCAGAAAAGAAATGTTCTAGTATGGTGACAGCGCTTACTTTCGTTTTCTCCATAACTTTTGCTTTTGAAAATACTCCAACAAGTCCTACGATGAGCAATATAACTCCACCTACTAGACGAAGTGGCGTCTGTTGTTCGATAATAAAGTCCCAGATTATTTTTATACCAAAAGCTCCTATCGATGCGAGGAAACCATCTGTGATCGCGGCGCCAAGCCCCGTGGTTAGTCCCATGATCCTACTACCCACGACGCTTCGTTGAAATACGATCAGCCCTATTGGTCCTACAGGTACAGCCATGACGAAGCCTATAAACATTCCAGCTCCGATGGCGATAAGTTGGTCGAGCATATGGGGGTTATTCTAGCATGGATTGCCTGCGGAAAGGGAGGGATTTGAACCCTCGAGAAGCTTTCGCCTCTGCTGGTTTTCGAAACCAGTGCCTTCAACCACTCAGCCACCTTTCCGTGCTTATTACCTTAGCATTTTTTGCCATTTTATCAAAAAATGATATAGTATCGTGGCAACAGACGGCCCCATCGTCTAACGGTTAGGACAACGGGTTTTCAATCCGTTAACCAGAGTTCGACTCTCTGTGGGGTCACAAATTCAAATGTAAATGCTATAATACCTCCCATGAAAACATCAACAAAAACCATTACCTTTTTAATCATCGCCTTCATCATCATCCTCGGCATCACATTCTTCACACGTCCAGCCGTAGCTCCAGTAGTAACAGAGACTCCGACACCTAGCGTGACTCCAACAGGAGACCTCAAGTACTACACCATGGCTGATATATCTAGACACGCCACAGAAGTGAGTTGCTGGACTACTATCGATGCTACTGTATATGACGTCACATCTTTCATAGACAAGCATCCTGGTGGAAAAGATAAGATACTTGGTATCTGTGGCAAAGATGGCACCTCTGCTTTTACAGGACAACACGATGGACAGCAAGCTCCGATGTCACAACTTTTAAAACTAAGGATAGGGTTCCTAACACAACCTACAAAAATATAATATGACACAAGATAAAATGAAAACATTTGCACCAGCTACACTACGCACAGGACTCTCGCTAGTCTTCCTATGGTTCGGTACACAACAGTTACTATATACATCCATGTGGGTGAAGCTCATTCCTCAATCCCTGATAGACATGACAGGCTTCACAGCCGAGACTTTCGTCAGATTCAATGGATCTTTTGAAGTTGTCTTCGGTATCTGTCTACTACTAGGACTATTCACTAGAGTCGTCTCTCTCTTACTCGCTCTCCATATGCTACACATCACATTTGTAGTCGGATACAACGCCATAGGGGTACGAGACTTCGGACTCGCAATCTCCACAGTCGCACTCTTCCTCCTCGGTCCTCATGGATGGAGCGTCGACGCATGGCTAGAAAAGAGAAAATAGTTGGATATGTGATAGTCATTGGGGTAATAGTAGTTATTACTCTACTAATTGTACATTTCCAAAATCCTAAAAATCCAGGTAAATATGCAGAAGATATAGAAAGTAATGTTCTATACAAGGTCATAAATGTGCTTGATGGCGATACACTCACAGCGAATGTAAAAGGACACGAAGTAACCCTGCGCCTTATCGGTATAGATACTCCAGAGGTTGTCGATCCGAGAAAGCCTGTACAATGCTATGGTAGAGAAGCCTCGGCTAAAGCAAAAGAAATATTGAAAGATAAAGAAATATATATAGAAAAAGAAAAATCAAAAGGGGACTACGATATATATGGAAGGGTATTGGCTTATGTATATTTACGAGATCACACTCTGTATAATCAGAAGATGATCGAAGAAGGTTTCGCTAGAGAATATACTTTTAATAAAGAAAAATATAAATATCAAAAGGAATTCAAAGCCGAACAGGCAAAGGCGAAAAAAGGGAAGATCGGATTGTGGAGCGCTTGCCCTATTTAGCCTTCAGAAATAGATAGATGTCCTCGAGGGCTTTCACCGCATCTCCAGATGCGATATTGTTCTGATGATATAGCCCATCTGTACAGTCTCCGGCAGACCAGATACCTTTTACCGAAGTCATCTGTGTACGCGGATCGACTACGATGTGCCCATACTCATCCATTTTTACCAAATCTTTTACAAAATATGTTGTTGGAATAGATCCAATCTCGACGAAAATACCGCCGACAGCAAGCTCCACGTCTTTTCCAGTTTTCGTATCTGTATATACATATCCTGTGACGAACCTATCACCTTTCACTTCTTTTGAAATGGCATTCGTGATGATCTTGAAATGAGGATTTTTCGATACAGTTTCTATCGTCACTGGGTCTGCACGGAATTTATCTGTGCGATTTATGAGAGTTACACTTTTACAATATGCTAGAAGTTGAGAAGCGCTCTCAAAGCCTGCGTTGCCACCACCGACAACTACCACATCCTGACCATTGAAGAGTGGTCCGTCGCAACTCGCACAGTATGTGAGACCCTTGTGCTCGAATTTATCCGCTCCGATTACCTCGAGTTTTTTTCGAAAACTTCCAGTAGTTATGAGTACAGTCTTCGCCTCATATGAACCTTTGTTCGTGGTTATTTTAAATCCATTCTCTATCTTCTCTACACTCTCTCCGACTTTGATATCGACAAAAGTACCTGCATATGCACGCAGATGCCCCTCCAGATTTTTTGCAAAATCCATCCCATGTATTTTCACAGTACCTATCCAGTTTTCAATACCTTCTGATACTGTACTCTGGCTATTCCAGTCTTTTGTAATGAAGATGGTTTTGAGTTGTTTGCGAGCAGCATAAACTCCCGCAGAGACTCCAGCAGGTCCACCACCGATGATAGCAAGGTCGTAAATCATGCCGTGTATTGTAGCATATTTTACAATCTTATTTACTTCAACTTGCTCCTCCTCAAGAAAGCTGGCACTGCACCCCAGTCATCATCTTCATCTACAACCACTTTATTTTCTTTCTTCTCTTCAGCTACTGGTTTATCTTTTATATCCTTCACTTGCACAGGTGTCGATACAGTATTGAAAATTCTTCGTCTCTGCTCATCTTTAACCTCTGGTTTCTTCTCATCTCTTGCAGGAGCTTCGTTCGTAGATCCGAATGTAGCAGGTTTGGTGTTACTAGAGTTGCTACTGATGATCCCTTCTGGGAAACCAGCGGCGATGACTGTAACTTTGACCTCGTTTTTCTTGAGCTTGTCGTCTCGCACAGTACCGAAAATTACTTTCGCTTGAGGATCTATGGACTCGGTGATCACCTTCGCGGCATCTTGGATCTCGAACATTGTGAGGTCCTCACCACCAGCGATGGAGAAGAGTACACCCTTTGCACCAGTTATGGAAATATCTAGAAGTGGGGAATTGATAGCGAGCTTGGCGGCTTCGATGGCACGGTTCTCACCAGTAGCAGTACCTATACCCATGAGTGCTGAACCAGCATTTTCCATGACTGTACGTATATCTGCGAAGTCGATATTGATGATACCGGGAGTGGTGATGAGGTCAGAGATACCTTCGACAGCTTGGCGAAGTATCTCATCGCAAATAGCAAAAGCGTTTTTGACAGTAGTATTTTTGTCTATAGTAGAGAGGAGGCGGTCATTCGGAATTACGATGATTGCATCGACTTCTTTACGAAGTTCTTCTAGTGCAGTCTCTGCGACTTTTGACCTCTGCTGACCTTCGAAGAAGAAAGGCTTCGTAACTACAGCTACAGTGAGAGCACCGAGCTCTTTTGATGTTCGGGCAACGACGGGACTAGCTCCACTACCAGTACCTCCACCGAGTCCACAAGCGACGAAGACCATGTCGGCACCCTTTATAGATTCTTGCACATCTTCTTTCGTCTCTTCTACAGCCCGTTTACCCATCTCTGGGTTCATACCTGTACCTAGACCTCGAGTGAGATTTTTTCCAATATGAATTCTTTTTTTTGCGAGAGAATGATGGAGTTCCTGAGAATCAGTATTGATCGTGATGAAATCAACTCCTTTTACTTTGGAACTGATCATGTGGTTCACGGCGTTCTTTCCTGAACCTCCGACTCCGACAACTTTTATACGGGCGAATGCTTCTATTTCTGGCGTGATGTTTGGCATGAATTAAGAAATGGTGATTGGTAAGTAAATACATCATACCACTTGAGAAATGGCACGCAACTAGACAAAATCTATAAAAAATCTCTTGTTTTTTTGAGACCAGACTATGGCAATAACTGCTTGACCCAACTCACGATAGCTTTCCACATTTTTACGAAAAATAGATTGGAGGTGTCGATAGGGGCATCTTCATCTGTCCGTGATCCTAGAACGCATAGACCATAAGCCACAGCCCATGTAGCATCCCTGAAACTATGCTTCTCTTCTGGTCCAAAAGTGAAAGTTCCTATGCGTGAAGGGAGTCGTAGGGCAGACTCAGCCATCTCTCTTATACCAGAAAGACCAGAAGCACCTCCTATGATAACTACTCCAGCTGGTAGTAATCCGTTCCTTCCGATTTTTTTTAAATGTGTCTCTATGAGTTCGAAGATGTCTGATAGTCGAGCAGCGATAATCTCCTCTAGTTTTTTGCGTGGATACGAGCTACCTGTTATCGCACCTATTTTTATCTGCTCGGCTTCTTCTAGTGGAACCTTGAGACCGAGAGCGACATCGTTAGTAATATCTGTAGACCCTATGGAAAATACTTCGAGTGAAGCTGGAGCATTGTTTTCGAAAACTGCGATAGAGACTGTCTCCGCGCCGATGTTCGCTAGCACGCATCCAGCGATCTTTTGAGATTTGGAAAGGGTAATGAGAGAAGCGGCGATCGGTGAAGCCATGACATCTTCTACAGATACCCCTGCGTCTTCTACGACCTGCATCAGATCATTGAGGTGATGTTCTAGACAAGTGATATACAACATTTTAACCTCGAACTTACTGCCCTTCAGTCCCTCTGGTTTTCCTAGAGTCGCCTTGCCATCGATCTTGTATTGAAGGGGAATGCTATGAATTATTTTTTTATTGAGCATCAGACCTACAGGTATATCTTTTTCACACTGATCTGTGACTTTCTTTATATCTAGAGCTGTGATCTCGAGATCAGCACGAGAAATAACAGTAGAGCTAGAAGATGTGATACTTCCTAGACCCACACCACCGACAGCCATGAAAACTTTTTTTACCTTTACACCTGCGCGTTTCTCCGCTTCATCTATGGCTTCACGAATACTGTCAGAGACATCCTTGGGATTCACAACATAGCCATGTCGCATACCTCGAGATTCTGCCACACCAGTGCCCAAGATTTTCGGCATACCTTTTTCCGTCCTTTCGCTACCATGAGCAATAACCACCTTTATATTGTAGGTGCCGATATCGATACCTGTGATGATTGAGCGTGCCATTTAGTACTATAGATTCAGATACCAAATTGTTTTCGGAATTTGGTCTCTATACGTTCCATTGTACTACCATGGTCGTATCCTTTCAAATGCACACATCCGTGGATAAATAGGAAATAGATAAAATTTTCGTAAGTTCGGTCGAATTTCTTCGCTTCCTTGCGAGTTTCTGATAGACAGATGTATATCTCACCTTCATTTTTCGAAAGAGGGAATGAGAGGATGTCTGTCGGCTTATTTTTGTTTCTGTAGATTAAATTAAACTTCTGAATTTTTTTTGGAGTAATAAAAGACCAGGAAAGATCGTAGTCTTTTCCTAGTACCGCTTCTTTTATCTTTACGAACTTCTTTTCTCTATCCATTTATCTAGAAAAACGAGATGTTTTCTCTGGCATCTTACCAAGCTTTATGAGCTCTTGAATTTCAGCTTTTCTTTTTATCGATTTCAAAGTCTTCATCTTGGTCTTGTATGGAGAAAGATCTCTCTGGTTGTATCGGAGGCTTCGTACACGAGGAAGTATACCGGCGCCCTGCACCTTCTTCGTGAATCGGCGTAGTATACCTAGACCGTTTTCACTACCATTCTTTGTAACTTCTGCATTTATCATAGTGGGGAAATGGTAGCATAATGGGATAGAAAAAGCAAAACCGAGGTCCGTGAGGAGCGCTCGGTTTATGTTGATTGGTTGTCTTTCGGACAGGTGACTCAAGGGGTCACGAGCCGATGTCAGTGCGGTAGTGCATGCCGCCGAATCTGGGATACTGTCCATCGCCAGAGAGTCCTCTGACGTGGACATCATAGAAATCGGGGATGTCTGATTGACGATCTATCAATGATGTCCAACTGAACACTCGTCCACCATTGGTCACAATCCTCCCATCCTTCCAGGCTGTACCAGAGTGGAAGATGATAGAGTCAGAGGAACTTCTTGATCGATTATCTCGGAAGGTGATAGGGTCACCTTTGCCTGGATTCTCTGGATATCCAAATGCTGTCGCAACGACGCAAATGCACTGTTTGTTCTTCCACTTCAGTTCCACCTCATTGAGTCTTCCTTGCGTACAAGCAAGAAGGACTTCAATAAGATCGACTTCATCGTCGAGCAATCTCATGAGAACCTGCGCCTCTGGATCACCGAAGCGTGCGTTGAACTCGAGTACTTTCGGACCATCTGGAGTGAGCATGATTCCTAGGTACAGGCACCCAATGAAAGGGGAACCTCGTTGAGCCAATGCATGGACGCAGGGGATAACCATCGTTTTCTTGATAGTTTCCATGAGTCCTGGTTCGACATCGATCGGACCATATGCACCCATGCCTCCTGTCATAGGTCCTTTGTTTCCATCGAGGAGATGCTTGTAGTCACGGACTGGTGGCAACATCTTGACATGCTCACCATCACATAGAGCGTGGATCGAGAGTTCTTTCCCCTCGAGGCGTTCTTGAATGACGATACTTTCTCCAGCTTTGCCCAGAACTTTCTGGACCATCAGGTCATTGATAGCTTCAACAGCTTGCTCGATGCTATGACAGACTCGCACACCTTTGCCAAAAGCCAAGCCATTGGCCTTGACCACCACATTCCCGTTTCTTTCCCGGGCGTAGTTGATCGCATCATTCACATTCGAATTTGGAAATGAAGCTGAAACTGGATGTGGAATGCCAGCTTTTTCCATGATTTGCAGAGCGTAGCTTTTGCTGTACTCGATGCGAGCAGCCTGTCTTTTTGGACCAAAGACCGGCACGTAAGGCATGAGCCAGTCCGTGATGCCGAGTTCGAGAGGGTTGTCTGGGCCGACGACTACGAGACCAATGTGAAGTGTTTTGATCAGTTCAATGAGAATGTCAAAATTCTCTCTGGTTGGTGATATGGGGATACTCTTGCACCCCATCATTTCCGTTCCAGGATTTCCTGGTGCCACATAGACATCTTCAGCTTGTGGGGATTGTTTGAGTTTCCATGCGATGCCATGTTCACGCCCCCCGCTTCCTATGACGAGGACATTTGTCTTGTTCATTCGGTTCTCTTTCGGTTGAGTTTTTCTATTTCAAATTCCAAATCAACATTACACTTGTGTGCCTAGTTAGTCAACTTATTACCTCTCCAACTTCTTCATAAACTTCGGCAATTCTTCTAATGGCACAATATCTTGAGCATGAGTCTCTACATTCCTCACAATAACTGTTTTATCCATCGCTTCTTTTTTACCCATGATCAATGAATACGGTATATGATGTTTCTCTACTATAGAGACCTGCGCTCCGAGACGGTCTTTCGCTAGAGAAAGGTAGAGTGGTATCTTCACTTGACGAAGACTCTCGATGAGAGAGAGGCTCAAGAGTTTCGATTCCAATCCTAGTTGTACGAAAGAGGCGAAAGGCCTTTTCACTTTCTTGATGTCCTTGCGGAGTTCTGCGGTGGAGCCTTTTATCAACAGAGAAATACCTACACCATGAACCTCTCTTTTCAGACTGATCTTTTTCGATAGGCCATTATAACGGACACCTATGGCTAGTATCTTGTGGTCACCACTTTTCTTCGGATCGAAATCAAGGTTGGTGATAGAGAAGACGGTCTCTGTGCAGTATTTCTTGTTACCGATTAAATTATTATTTATTCTATAAGGAATCTTCAGAGCCTCGAGGTACTCTAGAACTTCTTGAAAATGTATGCGACTAGCTTCAGAGAGGAAGTTCATCGAACGAGGAGCTCCTTCATTTGTCTTTTTGCATTTCTCATTCTGACAACTCAGAAGTTCAAAAGGATCTTTTTTCAGAAGTTGTCGGCACTCATTATGCATATCATTTATATTCTTGCGATAGTAGTTGGTGAGGTCGCGAGTGAAGCGAGCTATAGAGTCTTTGTCACCTATGCTATTTATTTCAACACCAATTTTTTCATATCCTTCTTCAGCGAGGATGACACGCGCTGTCTGTATGAGAGTAGCTTCGGCGATACTCTTCGAATTGCCGATAACCTCGAGATCACAATAACGATGATAGTCAGAAGTCTTTTTTATAGAACCCTTGAACGGCTCTTTGAAGTATAAAAGGACTGGTTGAGGAAGATTGTGCAGATTTTCTTCTTGGTACATACGCAAGAGCGCTACCTTCTCTTCGACATGGAGAGGTAGATGCGATCTTCCTTCTTCTTCATCGTCTATATAATCTCCATCCAAGAGACTTTTCGCCTGGTCGATATCACTCTTTTTTATACTTGGACTTTGTCGTGGGGTGAATCCGTAGTAGACAGGTATCTCACCTATTTTATCCAGATTTTCATAACTGATAAATTTCGACTCTGAACTAGAGGTTGATGTTTTTTTAGCCTTATTTTCCTTATTATTTTTTTTCATATCTGTATGCTAATGTCCAGGAAAGACAGAGATCTTCGAGATAGGGAATAGGCGAAGGATAGGACGCCCCATGATATATTTTTTCTCGAGCGGTCCCCATGAGCGCGAATCAGAACTCTCTCTTCTATTATCACCCATGACAAAATATTCTCCTTCACGAAGAGTAACGGTAAAATCGTCAGCAGATCTTCGAGACTCCTCTACGTATTTATCATCTATAACCACACCATCTGGATTTTCTGAATTTGTAATATTTATTATTCCATTTTTCACCACCACTTTTTCGCCTGGTAGGCCGATGACCCTCTTTATATAGAAGACTTTTGGATTGTTTGGATATCGAAATATAACCACATCACTACGTTTCGGCTCCTCGAGACGATATGTGAGCTGGTCTACTATGAGATACTGCTTGTCTCTGAAGGTCGGATCCATCGATCCACCGCTCACTATGAATGGTTGGGCAATATAAGTGCGAAATATGATAGTTATGAAGACCGCTATGAGTGTGAACTTGACTATTTCTTTCAGAGAACTTTCTTTTTGCGGATTTTCTATTGTATCTTTTTGAAATTCCATGAAATAGTTGTTTTATTACAGCCATTGTATTATGAAAAACCATTTGACACAAGATTTATATCTGTGCCACACTTAGGCCATGCCATATATTATCGCAGGTCTGGGAAATCCAGGAGATGAATACAGTGAGACACGTCACAACACTGGTCGCGATATGCTTTTTGCAATTGGAAAAGCGCACGGAGCAGAAGAATTCGAGATGGATAAAAAAATAAATGCTCTAGTTGCTGATATAAAAGTTGGAAAAGAGAAAATAAAACTCATCGCACCGGAAACCTTCATGAATAAATCTGGAAATGCAGTGGGGAAAGTCGTGAAGAGTATAAAGGCAGCAGAAAAACTCATCGTGATCTATGATGATTTCAATCTACCATTGGGGAAACTCCGAATCTCTTTTAATAGGAGTTCTGGTGGACATAACGGACTAGAGTCAATCATTAAAGCAGTGAAGACTGAAGCTTTCTTGAGAATCCGTGTCGGTGTAGCGCCAGCAATAAAGACTGGCAGCGCAAAAGGAAATGCAAAAGTACCTCACGGAGATGATAAAGTAGAGAAATTTATCCTCGGTAAATACAAACCAGATGAGATGAAGGAGTTGAAAAAGATAGAAAAGAGAGTAGTCGAAGCTATCGAACTCCTAGTCAAGGAAGGTAAGGATAAGGCGATGAGTTTGGTGAATGCAGGATAAGTAAAAAGAGCACCGAGTGCTCTTTTTACTTGCGACTACTTCTTCTCTCCAGCGTACGACAACGCCATCTTCTGCTCTTTCATATCGAACAGAGTGATCTTGAAGCTGTAGTTCTTGCCTAGCTCGAGTGTCTTTCGGAGTTTCTCTTCTGAACCGAACTCAGATATATGGACAAGCCCAGCGATTCCTTCTTCGATAGATGCGAGCGCACCATGCTTGTTGAACTTGATGATGACACCCTGTACGAGCATATCCTTTTTGTATTTTTTACCAGCTTCAACCCAAGGATTCTCTTTCAAGGCTTTCATCGACAGAGAGATTTTACCTTCTTTTATGTCTATGATTTTCACTTTAACTTTCTGATCGACTTTAAATAGTGCTCGTGGATCTTCTACTAGAGCCCAATCGATCTCAGATATATGGACAAGTCCTTCCAATCCCTCTTCTATTTTTACAAAGACTCCGAAATCTACGATACCGGTCACAGTACCTGTTACCTCATCATCGACTTTATATTTACCGATGATCTTCTGCTTATCTTTCTGCTCTGGGCTCTTCTCGGAGAATATGAGTTTGCCTTCTTTCGGCAATGCAGAAATTATAGATACGGAGATTTTCTGTCCGACCAATTTTTTCAATTCTTCTAAGATTTTATCCTTATCACCATCACCAACACGTGGATAATGTTCGGTTTTCAGCTGTGACGCTGGTAGGAATCCGGAGATACCTTGCCACTCTATGATGAGACCACCTTTATTGGCTTCGATAACAGGAAGCTCTAGTATAGTCTTGTTATTGATAGCTAGCTCTGCCTCGCTCCAGATGAGGGCTTGTCGAGCCTCTTTCAGAGAAAGCTCTATATACCCGTCTTTATTATCTGTGTCTACGACTTTCGCCGCTATAACATCGCCGATGTTGATCTTCTTTATTATATCTCTCGCAGTGATGAATTCACGTCCATAGATAATACCAGTTCCTATAGGAGCTAGACTTATATACACAGCTGACTTCTCTATATTGATCACTGGTCCTTCGACGAGATCCCCTACGATTGGCGGATTCTTGCTATCGTTCATTATCTTGTCCATGAGACCCTCTGGCTTTATAACATCCTCTTTAGTACCCAAAATCTTTTCTTTAAGTTCTTTTAACATGAATATTCACACGTTCCGCTTTTTAATAATAATACAAAGGTTGCGGGGTTATCGTGCGTAGGTGTCACTATAAGGGATAATTGTTTTTTTGTCCATTTTTGGTATAATACCCACACATTACATATGATAATAACGTATTTCGGAGCCGAATTTTTCAAAGTCCAATTTGGAGATATAACTCTCGCTTTCAATCCTATTTCCAAAGATTCAAAACTGAAACCCAGCCGTTTCGGAGCTGATATCGTCTTCGTAAGTGCTCATCACGGAGATTTCAATGGAGTGGACCAGGTGACTCATGGCGAAAAGAAACCTTTTGTCATATCAGGCCCTGGAGAGTACGAAGTTCGAGGAGTTTTCATAAAAGGGCTTCCTTCAGAATCAAAATACGGTGGTAATGATCTTATCAATACTATATATACTGTCTCACTAGAAAATATGAATATATGTTTCTTGGGGTCTATCAATACGGGAGAATTAAAAAATGAAACTGTCGAAGCACTAGATGAGATCGATATACTCTTCGTACCTATAGGTGGTGAAGGAGTGCTAGATCCTGCAAAAGCCTACAAACTCGCAGTTTCTCTCGAACCGAAAATCATCATTCCTATGCACTACGGCGATATCGGTGGCAAAGAAGCGCTCAAAGCTTTTCTAAAAGAGGCAGGTGAAAATCCAAAATTAGAAGCCAAGCTCACTCTCAAGAAAAAAGATCTAGAAGGTAAAGAAGCAGATATAGTAGTACTAGATTCATCGAAAGAATAGGATATAATTATCATATATGTTGCACCACATAGAAAATCATATAGAGAACATGAGACAGAAGCCAGATCATAAAAAGAGGCAGTACGCTTTTGCAGTTTCTCTCGGCATAACAGCGATAATTTTCGTATTCTGGTTATCATCTTTTGGAATTGGGACAGAGGGGAATAATAACGTCGCCGTAGAGGTTAGGTCTCCACTAGAGTCTGTGACCGCTAGCGCTAGTGACGCCTTCAAATACGCAAAAGATTTAATTTTTGGGACTAGCAAGATAGAGTATTCGTCGGACAATGTAGAAGTCGTTCCAGGTAAGATATAAAACAGTATGGCTAAAAAAGATTCAGACAATAGAATAAACTCCAAAGATCCTCAAGACGGAGCAGAAAAAAGAGATGCCTCACTCGGTATCGTTTCTCGCAATATCACCACAGAGATGCGCGAGTCGTACCTCGACTATGCCATGTCCGTCATCACCGCGCGTGCATTGCCAGATGTCCGTGATGGTCTGAAACCTGTTCATCGTCGAATCTTATATGCTATGCATGAAAAAGGGCTCACTTTCGGATCGAAATTCCGCAAGTCTGCTGTGGTAGTCGGAGACGTGCTAGGAAACTATCACCCTCACGGCGATGTCGCTGTATACGACTCCATGGTTGTGATGGCACAAGACTTCAAGATGCGATATCCACTCATCGCAGGTCAGGGAAACTTCGGAAACATCGACGGAGACTCTGCTGCCGCTATGCGATATACAGAAGCGAAGATGGCGCGTATCTCTGCAGATCTACTCAAGGATATCGAAAAAGATACTGTCGAATTCCGACCCAACTACGATGGAACTCGCAAGGAACCCATAGTTCTGCCGACTGCTGTGCCGAATCTTCTTTTAAATGGAACTCTGGGTATCGCAGTGGGAATGGCGACGAACATAGCTCCACACAACCTCGGCGAAGTCGTAGATGCAACAGTACATCTCCTAGAAGATAAAGATGCCACTACAGATGATCTGCTCACTCATATAAAAGGTCCAGACTTTCCAACAGGCGCTATCATGTATGGCGAAAAAGATATTCACCATGCGTACTCGACTGGTCGTGGAGGTATCGTAGTGCGTGGAGAAGCAGAGATCACAGAAGATAAAAAAGGGCAGTACCAGATTATTATTTCTTCTATACCATATCGTGTGAACAAGTCAGATCTCATAATGAAAATTGCAGATCTCGTACGTGAAAAAGCTATAGAGGGTATAAAAGGTCTGCGTGACGAGTCGGATAAAGAACTTCGTATTGCCATAGACCTGAAGCAAGGCGCTCATCCAGAAAAAGTTCTCAACTATCTCTATCAGCATACTCAACTCGAGGACACTTTCCATGTGAACACTGTGGCTCTGGTGAATGGTGTACCACAGACTCTCTCTTTAAAGTCTATTTTAGAAGAATTCATCATTCATCGTATAGAAGTCATACGCAGACGTACCAAGTTTGATTTAAATAAAGCAGAAGAACGAGAACATATCCTCCTAGGATTGAAAAAAGCGCTAGACCATATCGATGAGATCATCACTCTCATCCGTGGTTCGAAAGATGCTGTAGAAGCTCACGGGAACCTCATGAAGAAGTTCAAGTTCTCCGAGAAGCAGGCGACTGCCATCCTCGAGATGAGACTACAGAGACTAGCTGGACTAGAGAGAAAGAAAGTTCTAGATGAACTCGCAGAAGTACAGAAGCTCATAGGTGAACTAAAGGAGATTTTGAATAGTGAGAAAAAAGTGAGAGCGCTCATCAAGTCTGAACTCGTAGAGATAAAGGCAAAATATGGAGATGAGAGACGTACGAAACTCATCAAGCATAATCTCAAAGATTTTAATCCTGAAGATCTGATACCAGATGAAGAGAGTGTGCTAGTACTCACGAAAGGAGGATATATCAAACGTACGAATCCAGATGAATATCGCAAACAGAAGCGTGGCGGTGTCGGCGTCGTAGATCTCGATACAAAAGAAGAGGATTTCATCTCACATCTTATATATGCGAGCGCTCACAACGATCTACTATTCTTCTCTGACAAGGGTAAAGCATATCAGGTCAAGATGTACGAGTTCCCAGAGGGTAAAAGGGCTACAAAGGGTAAGTCGCTCATGAACTTCCTCTCCCTTGCTGATGGAGAAAAAGTTACTTCTATTCTACCAATGCCAAAAAATAAAAAAGAGGCAGATGGTCTATCTCTCATGATGGTTACAAAAGGTGGAACAGGTAAAAAGAGCTCTGCTCAACACTTCAAAGACGTCCGTCGCTCGGGTCTCATAGCTATCACCCTCGATGATGGTGATGAACTCATGTCAGCATCTTTTGTATCAAAAGGTGATGATGTCGTAATAGCTACAAAAGAAGGTCAGTCTATCCGTTTCGAAGAAGCAGATGTGAGAGAGATGGGTCGCAATGCCGCAGGAGTCAGAGTGATAAAGCTCGGAAAAGGTGATGAAGTCATCAGTGCGGACATCGTCTCAAAAGATGCAAAAAATCCAGCACTCTTCGTCATGGGTTCAAATGGATATGGTAAAAAGACAAAACTCTCGGAATACAAAACACAAAATCGTGGTGGTTCAGGAATTCTCACTATGAATGTCACTGCAAAGACTGGTCCACTCATGGCGGCAAAAGTTGTGACAGATGATAATGAAGAGATAGTGGCAATGTCGAAGAAGAGCCAAGTGATACGAGTAGATATAAAAGAGATTCCGACTCTAGGAAGATCTACACAGGGTGTGAGAGTGATGAAACTCCGCGAAGGGGATTCACTAGCGAGCTTGATTTGTTTTTAGTCTGGCATATTGAATTAAGAGGTGCCACTACAGATTACTAAAATGCTATACTAGTCATATGAACTCTCTACAAAATGCTGATATGTTCTTCTTCCTTTCCTCTATAGGCTTTGTTATACTTTTTATACTTGCCTCGATACTTCTTTTTTACATTATAAAAGCTACTCGCTCATTCGCAACTCTCATCGAGAAGATAGAAGAGAACGTTGATAGTGTGGGAGATGCTGGCATGGAACTTATAGAAGACATGAGACAGAGTGTTGCCTTCAGGTTTTTGTTTGGAAGCAAGAGGAAGAAGTAATAATGTAATACATTGCGATTTCGTGCGTCCATATAAACATGAATACAAAAAACGCAAAAAGTATGTCGGGGAAGAGCATGGTGGCGATCGGAGCTGGAGTCGCGGCTCTCGCTACGGCTTCATATTATTTTTTTGGACCAAAGGGTAAAAGTCATAGGAAGACCATGAATGGTTGGATGATAAAGCTCAAGGGTGAGATCATCGAGAAGATCGAGGATGTGAAGGAGCTCACCGAGCCTATCTACCATGAGATTGTCGATGCGTCTATTGCTTCGTATGACACGACGAAAAAAGTAGGTAAAAAAGAACTCAAAGTCTTCGCAGATGATCTCAAAGCTCAGTGGAAAGATATCGTAAAAGAAATTAAATATTCTAAGAAGTAGCTATACAAATACAAGCCAATAGAAAGCAATCGAGAGTATGATTCGATATACACCAAATGCTATGAAACTGTGTTTTCTGATATAGCTCAGTAGAAACTTGATACTGCCTAGAGCAACTATGAAAGAAACAATGAATCCGATTGCTAGAATACCAAATTGATCCAAAGAAAAGACTGAATAATTTTTAAATAGATCGAGACCACTTGCTGCCAACATGGTAGGTACAGCGAGTAGGAAAGAGAATTCCACTATCGTACTACGCTTGAGCCCTAGCATCAGTCCACCTACTATAGTAGAGGCAGAGCGCGATACACCGGGTATTATGGCGAGAGATTGGCATATACCTATGATGATAGCTTGTCTATATGAAATATCGTCTGGTAGATCATCAACTTTTTCCTTATGCAGTATCTCGAATACTATGAGAGCTATACCACCGAGTAGTAATGACCATAGGACTACTACAGTACTACCCAACAGATACGTTTTTACTATTTTGTAGAGTAAAAGCCCAATTATCCCTGTGGGGATGAAGGCTACTAGTAGCTTTTTGATCGTACCGACATCACACAGCTTTTTCCAGTATAAGAATATTACAGAAAGTATCGCACCAAGCTGGATAACGATCTCGAAACTCTTGGTAAATACAGCATCAGGCAATCCCAGTAGATAAGAAGTGAGTATGAGGTGTCCAGTCGAAGATATAGGAAGGAATTCTGTGATTCCCTCTACTATGCCTAGTATTACACTATGCCAAATTTCCATGAAAGACTAAGAAAGATGCTTTGAAACCAGCTTTGTCATCTCGAACATGTTGACTACTGCCTTGCCATCGAAGACTTTCTTGAGGTTTGCATCTGCGTTGATGTTCCTCTTGTTCGTAGGATCCTGTAGATTATTGCTTTTGATGTAGACCCATAGTTTCTTTACAACTTCGGAGCGTGCTAGTGGACCCTTACCTACAACAGCCTCTAGCTCTGGACTTACTTTCAAAGGTTTCATAAATGCGGAATTTTCTTTTGCCATATATTTTAAAAATTATTATTTCTTATGTAATGCCCTATAGTATAGCACTAGATGTCTAGGAGGGGAAATAGGGGGGGGTGCGAAATTGCTGGGCGTTTTGAACAAAATCCGAACTTTTTTTCAAGAAAATCCTGATTTTGAATTCTAGTAAATTGACTCGGCAGGGCGAACATCTTTACTGGGGTTTATGTTTCGCCCTGCCTCGGCTCTCTTCCCGCCCGCAGGAGGGGTCTGGGGAGGAATGCGGG
>CAYGFL010000011.1:0-19922 GCA_964349165.1 uncultured Candidatus Saccharibacteria bacterium | reverse complement strand
TTCGAACCGAGGACCTTCACTTTACAAAAGTGTTGCTCTACCAACTGAGCTAAGGTGGCTTTATTTTATTGAATCATCCGAAATCTTTTTAAGATAGAATGATGCTCCTCCTATCTTATCTACCTCTCCCTTTCCTCGCACCATATCTATCACTTTTTTTGATGGTGGATGAGCGTGAGCTTTCTTGTGAGCCCATATGTACAGAGCACGTGCCCACGACAGGATATGATACGCGATCCACTGCACTAGCGCAATAGCGCTCTTGCGATTGAAATATGAGATGAAGGTACGTGCGTGGGAATATGTCAGACGTATCTTTCCATCCACTTTATTACTTACAAAACTGAACTTTGATCGAGTATCCATACGAAGTCTGCGCTCCTTCAAGGCGATCATGGCGATGATGCCAACGAGCGAAACAGAGAAAGATATGATGGCTGGGTTCATATATTATTATCGATCTAGTGAGGAAAATCTTGCGAATCGAGCGATAGCGATCTTTTCACCGAACTTTTGAACCGCATTGTCTATTAGAGCTTGGATTGTCAGATCTGGATTTTTTATAAAGGGCTGATCTAGAAGGACAATCTCTCCGAAATATGCTGCCAATTTACCCTCTATGGCTTTCTCCTGCATCTCTTTTGGTTTGTTCGCTAGTTGCTCTTTAGCCTCATTCATGAAAACTTCTTTTGCTGTGGCTCTAGCCTCTTCTGTTATATCTTCTTTCTTTAAAAATTTCGGATTGGAAGCTGTAACATGCATGGCAATATCTCTAGCTAGAGTCTTGAACCCTTCGTTGCCAGATACGAAGTCTGTCTCGCAGACAAGAGTCACCATAGATCCGACATTACCATTTGCATGCACATACGCCTGTACTGTACCAGCGCCAAATGTACGATCCCCTTTCTTTGCCGCCATTTCCCCGCTCTTCTTGCGGAGGATTATGAGGGCTTTAGCTATATCACCACCAGACTCCTCTAGAGCCTTCTTGCATTGCATGACAGATACACCTGTCTGATCACGGAGATCCTTGATTTGTTCTGTTGTTATGACCATAATCCTCCTATTATACCCTATTTTGTTTCTGCTGTATCTGTCCTTCCCTCTGCCTTACCTGCAGAATATGCCTTGGTTATCTCATTTACGAAAAACTGGATACTAGACTCTGAAGCGTCGTTGCCTACGATAGGATGAGTGACTTCTTTTATATTGCAATCCGAACCGAGTAGAGCGATGACGGGGACACCCATGTCTCGTGCTTCTTTTACAGCATTCTTTTCCTTCTTTGGATCGACTACAAAAAGAGCTTTCGGAATATCTTTCATCGAAGCGACTCCAGAGAAAAATCTCTCAAGATTTGCAATCTCACGGTCTATGAGGAGTCTTTCTTTCTTTGTATACTTTGCAAGTTCACCTTTTTCACGCTCCATAGTGAGTTTCTCCATCTTTTCCACACGCTTGCGAAGAGACGCGAAATTTGTAAGAGTACCTCCTATCCATCTTCCATCTACGAAAGGCATACCGAGAGACATGGCACCATTTTTCACGGCATTTCGAGCTTCACTTTTACCACCGACAAAAAGGATAGTCTTGCTGTCTTTTCCTAGATTCTTTACGAATTCTTTTACAGAATCTAGTAGAGTTGTAGTCTTCTCTAGATCAAAAATCTCAACTTTGTTCTTTACACCGAAGATATATGGAGCGATGGTAGGGTGACGACGTGAGCGAGAGAAAGCAAAATGTGCTCCAGCGCTGAACATACTGTCGATATTTGATGGATTGGCGGTTTTTGGTGACATAATTTATGTAGGGAGAGTTTAGCAGATAGATGCAATTTTGGCAATACAAGACAGGATATAATTACTCTTCCTCCTCATTCCCCGCTACCCCAGTTTTTTCATACTCATGCAAAGCCTCAATAATTGGGTCTATTTTACCAGCTAGTATTACCTCGATATTATGCCAAGTCTTCTTGATGCGATGATCTGTAATGCGATCCTGCAGAACATTGTAAGTACGAATCTTCTCTGATCTGTCACCTGTACCCACTTGCCCTTTCTTTTGTGCATTGAATTTCTTGGCTTCTTTTTCTTCTTCGAGAGCTTGGAGTTTCGCATAGACGATGCTCATGGCTCGCTCTTTGTTCGCAGACTGACTGCGTTCGTTTGTCGCACGAACATCTATGCCTGTCGGAAGGTGGACGATACGCACAGCAGTCTCCACCTTATTAACATTCTGTCCTCCCTTTCCACCTGAACGAGAAGTCTCGATCATGAGGTCTGTAGGGTTGATCACCGCCTTCACCTTCTTGCGAATAGGTAAAATAGATACAGTCACAGTAGATGTGTGTACGCGACCCATTTTCTCTGTGAGAGGCACACGCTGGATGCGGTGTGTACCGGTCTCATAGCGAAGATCGGCAAAGACTCCTTTACCTTTAATCTCGATAGTTAGATCATCGATCATTTTCGTAGACCAGCCTCTGCTCTCGGCATAGCGTGTATACATCTCGAGCAGTTCGCGAGCGAAAATCGTCGCTTCATCACCACCTGCACCTGCACGGACTTCGAGAACAAGCTCATTCGGAATCTCATCCTCTTCTTTTTCAGAATCCAGGATCGCCTGTATCTGATCTTCAATATTCTTCTTCTGCTCTGTGAATGAAGTAAGTTCTGCTGTAGCCATATCCTTCATCGAAGGGTCTTTTTCAATCATAGAAAGAAGCTCTGATTCATCCTTTTGAACCTTCTCATACATCTCTGCAAGATATGCAGTTTTGTGATTCTTTTTATGTTCTTCTAGATTCATCTAAGCCTTCTTTTTGGAAGTCTTGGTGGTAGCCTTGGACTGGCGAGTCTTGAACTTTTCTACACGACCTGCGCTGTCGAGAGTCTTCTCTTGATTGGTATAGAAAGGGTGGGAAGCGCTAGAAATTTCCACATGAGCAACTGGGTATTCTTTACCATCTGTCCACTTGCCTTTTTCACTAGACTTAATAGTAGAAGAAATAAGAAACTGCGCTCCATTTGAGTTATCGATGAAGATTACGGGTCTATATTCTTTTGGATGTATTTCTTTTTGCATTCTTTTTACGTATTATGTGATAGAAAAGACTTTATCATATCCCTTGTAATGGGTCAATCATGGTCCTCTGGATCATTTCTGCTTTTGCTAAGACTTGAGTTCCGTACGTTCTAGCTACAGAAGAAGATTTGCAAGATTTTCCAGAATAGTATTTGCATGCGGCATTCTGTTCGGCAGTGTAACTACCATAGATAGCTCCGTTATCGATAAGGAGAAGTGATGCCGCCACGAAGGCATGCTCTGGATTCCAAGGGTTCGGTGTGCTGATACCTAGGGCTTTCTTTATACGATCTATATATAGTACCCATGTAGAAGGTATGAACTGTGCGGGACCCATTGCCCCTCCCCAACCTATAGCTTGAGGACATGAGACCAGTGTCTTGGTGTAATCTAGACCCAATGATTGAGTGATAGATATGAATGGTGGAATGTCTCTTGTGGGACTCATGACTTTAGGAAAAGTGTTTCCAGACTTTACACTTGCGCCAGCTCCAGTCTTCGTATCTGTAACATAGCAAGATCCGACTTGTTTTCCGAAAGTAGAGTCGTTGGCGTCGAAACTAGACTCTTGAGCAAATATACCTAGTATGAATGCGGGTCGTATACCAGTAGCTTTCGATGCTTCATTGGCATATTTCAAGGCCAGTTCGAATGGTATGGCTTGAGCATCTCGGAGAGAAAATAGGGCTGCTCGGATCTGTGCCGCTTTTTTCTGTTTTTCTGCTAGTACTGCAGAGTAAGTCTTTTCATTGCCCTTACTAATATTTAAAAGTTTTTGTTTCTCTGCTTGGTTGGATGCGATATTTTTACGCTCTTGCTGGATCACTTGTCTAGCATCCATTTCGGCATTTTTCCTTTTATCCAAAGTATTTTTTTCGTTTTCTGTCTGTGACTTCGTAGTACGTATCTCTTCGAAAGTCTGTTTCAGAGATAGTTGAACGGATTCGAAGGTATCGAGATCTACAAAAATATCAGTCAGGTTTTCATTTGATAATATAATCTCTGGCAATGTGATAGAGCCGACTTCGTTAGTCTTTCTCAAGATCTGCGCGAGGGAATCCCTGCCCTTCTCTATACGTTCCGAGAGTTCACCGATAGTCTTCTCCTTCTTTGTTATATCCTTACCCAAGCCTTCTATTACCAGATTTTTTGCACGGATATTGAGCTCTGCCGCCTTTATCTTTGTATCTAAAATCAGAATATCGCGCTTCAATGACGATGATTGTTGTTGAGCATCATAGAGAATCTTCTCTGTCTCTTTTTGTTCTTTCTCAACCTGTGCTAGTTCGGCGCGAAGTCTAGTCTCACGCTCTATGGTAGATTCTGTAGTCTGAGCATCGACACATACTGGTAGGGACAGTGCGAATAAAAGAAAAAAGCCAAGTATATACTTCATTGGCTAGTATTATACCACGATTATTTCTTTTCCTCTTTCTTTGCTGGTTCAGCAGCAGGCTCTGCTCCCTCTTCTCCCTCTTTAGCCTCTTTACCTTTCTTCTCGACTTCGATAGCAGACATGTCTATAGGTTTTACTTCTTCAACCTCTTCTCTTGCCACTGCGATAGATGCGACGATCTCATCTGGATTCGCTATAAGAGTTATGTTTGCAGGGATCTTTATGTCCTTCGCGGTGATAACACTAGAAAGTTCTCTGAGTGACGAGATGTCTACGGTCAACTCATGTGGAAGATCCTTCGGAGCAGCTTCGATCTCGAGTTCACGTAGCACTTTCACGAGGATACCTCCCATATCTTTTACCGCAGGAGAAACCCCTTCATACACTAGAGGCACATGGACTTTTACCTTTTTACCCTTCTCTATAACATAGAAGTCTGCGTGACGAGGAGCTCCAGTGAGAGGATGTACATCTACATCATAAATGAGAGTCTCATGTTCGTGAGAACCTTCTTTTAGTATAACCACAGATGACTCTCCTGCTTTTTTGAAAGCTTTTATGAAATCTTTTGTGAGAATGGTGATAGGGGTAGACTTCTCTTTTGGACCGTAGAAAACGGCTGGGATTTTACCCCCTTTGCGTAGAGCTTCTATATCAGCACCCAATTCTCTCTTTTCGGCAGTTAATGTAATCATGAGAACATACTTTAATATATCTGGTTAAAAAAATCAAGGCTATGAGCATAATGTTGCTCTATCTCTGCTGTGGTCAATCCTTCGTTTATAAACATAGGTTCATCGATTTTACCGTCAAAATTCGTATTGAAATTATTGGAAGGTTCTTCTCTGGCACCTACAGTTAGCCGTGTATCTCCTGATCCATCGAATTTTGTTATATTCAAAGGATTACTATTAAGAGGAGACGTTCCAACCTCCTTACCATTTATGTATATGTGTACCTTGTTATCACTACCATAGACTCCAGCTACATGAGACCACTCATTCTTAGGAATTGTAGCTGAAGAAGATACTGCCCATTGCGTCTCCCCATTACATCCAGGAAGATTGCATGTGAGTCCAAATGTGATAGTGCCGTTTAGATTATGTTGTAATATAGTAGAGCGTCGAGAAATGACAACTCCATTGCCTGTAGCAGTACTGTTTGGCCATATCCACGCCATGAATGTAAAACCTTTTGAGCTTAGAGTAGCTTGAGCTGGAGGAATCGGTGAGGGAGAAGTGACTACGTATGCATTAGTATCAAATGAAAAAGAGCGAATCTTACTCGGATGTGGCATCAAACTATTAGCATTCACACTACCAGAGATTCTTCCCGAATTACCGTATCCAGAACTATCTGAGATTACGGTACTAGGTGACAAGCCGGATTCATTGAATTTCCACCACACCACCGCTCTATCCCCTTGTGTTCTCTGCACGTATCCTTCATATTTCAATCCGGCAGTGATAGCTGCTCTCTGTCTAGCATTACTCAATTCGGCTAGGACAACAGATGATAGTATTCCTATTATAGATATGACAACCAAGAGTTCTATAAGAGTAAAGCCAGCAACTGTCTTTTTCATATTGGGCTATGGATTTAATGCAAGGTATTCGTCTTTACTGTCAGCATAATGCTTTTCAATTTCCGCGGTGGTGATGCCTTCGTTGATGAAGACAGCATCGTCGATATTTCCAACAAAGGCATCATCATAACTTCCTGTATTAACCTCTCTAGCACCTACAGTAAGACGTGTGTCACCATTACCAGCAACACTAGCAAATGGTTCTACTGTACCAGTGTTAGCTGATGAAGATACCACTGCTTCCTTTCCATTTATATAGACATGTATACGATTATCTGTTCCATAGACAGCTGCCACATGAGTCCATTCATTAACTTTAATTGTGTCTGTTGATGTAATCGCCCATGTATTTGAAGTGCCCGAACATATGACACTACAATAGACCTGAAAATACAGCGCCCCCCCATCATTACGCCTTAAATAAGTGAGTCTCCGTCCTATAATGGTTCTCGCGCCAGTTCCGATAGTTGGTTTGACCCACGCCATAAATGTAAAACCTTTTGAACTTAGTGAAGCTAGGGTGGGAGCAGGAGCGGGAGAAGCAATAACTCTAGCACCAGAGCCATCGAAGACTAGGAAGGAACCCTTACTTGCATGAACCGGTATAGTACTACTATAAACTGTAGTAGGAGAAATATTTCCCATGTTTCCGAATCCCGAACTATCTGCAGCACTAGTACCACTCGTCTCATTAAACTTCCACCACACCACCGCCCTATCCCCCTGCGTTCTCTGCACGTATCCTTCATATTTCAACCCTGCCGCTGTTGTTCCCTTCGCACGCGCATTACTCAACGCAGCTAGAACCACAGAAGACATCACACCTATTATTGAAATAACTACTAGTAGCTCTATGAGAGTAAACCCAGATTTATATTTTTTGATCATATTTTTCATTAAAGTACGAATTTATAAATCACAAAGCCCATAACAACAAAGTTAATAATCATAATACCGATAAGTACAGACTTCGCTTGTGATTCTTCTTTTATAACACCCTTTCTCATGAGCCACGCTGCCATACCCGGTACTTGAGGTTGACCGAAGACTGTGCGAGAAGTATAGCTTGTCGTGGGTTTATAATCTTGTTCAAATTCTACTCCCATATATTTTGTATTTTAATTATATAACACTATTAATAGGCGCGCTACCCTCCATGACAGCTATGATATTCTTCGCACATAGCACTGCCATCTCATATCTTGCTTCTTCTGTGCCAGATGCGATATGGGGAGTCATAACCACATTCGGCAACTTCGAGAGCCCCCGAGCCATCTCTGGTTCGAACTCATATACATCAAGACCGGCTCCACGGATAGTTCCAGATTGTAAAGCCTCCACAAGGGCATTCTCATCTACTACGGGACCGCGGGAAGTATTGACTAGATATGCAGAGGACTTCATCATTTTAAATCTCTCTGCATTCATCAGGTGATGCGTCGTAGGTAAAAGGGGTACATGTATAGAGACAACATCAGAAACTTTCAATACTTCCTCGACTGTAGGATAAAAAACGGCACCAAAATCTTTTTCTAATTGTTCATTTCTCTTTACATCATAGTAGACTATGTTCATTTCAAATCCATTCTTTCCTCGATGAGCTACATCTGCCCCGATTCTTCCAGTACCGATGATACCTAGAGTCTTGCCGGCAAGTTTCGAGCCATGTAGCAACATCGGATCCCATCCATTATATTTACCTTTTCTCATATACGTATCACCTTCTACAACACGGCATGAAAGAGCGAGGATCAGAGCCCAAGTGTGTTCTGCAACTCTGTCTGCGCCACCTCCGGGAGTATTCGTCACAGCGATATTTCTCTTTTTCGCTTCTTCTATATTTATATTATTAAAACCGATCGCGTAGTTCGCATATATCTTCACTGTTGGTGCAGAGTCCATGACTTCTGCGTCTATCGGATCTGTAAGAAGTGAGAGAACAGCATCATACTGCTTCTTTTTTAAAAATTTAATGAGTTCTTTTTTCGTCAGTGGTCTGTCTTTCGGACTAATATCTACCGTATATCCCTTGTCAGTCAACATTTTCAATCCTACATCCAATATTTTTCTCGTTACGAATATATTTTTCATTTTAGGCGTTAAATAATTTTAGTCTTTCACTTACAACCTTCTCTACAGCAGAGACAGCATTCTTTGCATATTTATATGGAGCCACTTCCTCTGTATTTTCCTGAAGAGAAAGCGCCAGAGCTCTGCGAAATGCTACGCGAATCTCTGTAGATATATGTATCATGGATATTCCAGCGGCAATGGCCTTGGTAAAGTCCTCATCGACTGTTCCAGAGCCGCCATGTAGTACTAGAGGCACACCCGCAGAGGCTCTCACATCTGCTATCCTCTGTATATCTAGTCTAGGATCATGACCGACACGCATCATGCCGTGTATGTTACCCACCGCAGGAGCTAGGAGGTCGATACCTGTTTTCTCTACGAACTCCTTTGCTTGCTCTGGTGTTGTGAGTCCAGCTTTTAGGTCTACTCCTTCAGGAATATCATCGAGCACTTTCGAAGACTGACCTATGTATCCGAGTTCACCTTCTACTAGTACACCTTTACCTTTCGCATACTCGACACACTCTCGTGTATTTTTTACATTTTCTTCAAAAGGAAGCTTCGCGCCATCATAGATAACCATATCGAACCCTGCATCTATGGCTTCTTTTACCTTATCTACCGAGTAAGTATGGTCTGCATTAAGAAATATCGGGTAATTATATTCTTCGCGAATGCTTTTTATAATAGCCACTACCTGCTTCACACCGATGAACTGTCTCTCTCCTTCTGATACTCCTATCACTATCGGTAGCTCTAGACTTTTACCAGCATGGAATATTCCAGAGAGCATCTCTAGGTTCGAAATATTAAAATGACCTATAGCTCTCTTTTCTTTCTCGGCCGACATTATACACTCGCGCAGACTTACTGTTTGGTTTTTCATGATATAATTTTAACACATGATGTTTAATAAAAATATCGACTTCCTAGCTATTGGGGATATCACGACCGATGCATTCATCAGGATAAAAGAGGCTAGTGTACATTGCACAGTAGATACAGACAGATGCGAGATCTGCATGAGTTTCGGCGATAAAGTGCCTTTTGAATATGTAAAAATAGTAAAAGCCGTGGGCAACTCGGCGAACGCCTCGGTCTCCGCTTCCAGGCTAGGTATACGATCTTCTCTAGTGGCAGATATCGGTGGGGATCAGAATGGTGTGGATTGTATCGCCGAACTCCGTGAACAAAAAGTGGGTGTAGACTTCGTGCGCAAACATGGAGACAAGCCTACGAACTATCATTTCGTGCTCTGGTATGACGTCGACAGGACAATCTTGGTCAACCATGTAGAATATAATTACAAATTACCTAGGATCTCACGCACACCAAGATGGATCTATCTTTCTTCTCTTGCATCGAATAGTTATGAGTACCACGTAGAGCTTGCAGAATATTTAAAAAAGAATCCGCAGGTGAAACTCGCCTTTCAACCAGGAACATTCCAGATGAAACTAGGTATACAAAAACTAAAAGAAATATATTCTAGAACTGAAGTCTTCGTAGTAAATGTCGAGGAGGCACAGAGGATCCTAGCGACAGAGTCGAAAGATGTAAAAGGGCTTCTAGCCGAGCTTCACGCTCACGGACCGAAGATTGTCCTCATCACCGATGGTCCAAAAGGTGCCTACATGCTCGATGGTGAACACTTCTACTTCATGCCTATATATCCAGATCCCAAGCCTCCAGTAGAGCGCACCGGCTGTGGTGACGCTTTTGCATCTACTTTTGTAACTGCTCTATCTATGGGAAAATCTCCTCTCGAAGCTCTAGTATGGGCTCCAGTGAACCCTATGTCAGTAGTCCAATATGTTGGAGCCCAGGAAGGCCTGCTTACCATGGAACAACTGGAGTGGTGGTTGAAAAGAGCACCGGAGGATTATAAACCGAAGGAGATTTAGGTTTTATTGTGTAAAATAGAAACCCGCCTACGATTGTGACGTAGTGCGGGTTTTTTCAGCCATCAGGTTCTCATCGAAGGATTAGGTTTCGGGTTCATCTTTCATCTCCACACCGCCCTTGCGAAAAAGGAGGATTCCGAACATCTTGATCTTGCACAGATGATACGTGAGCTTACCATTCATCAAGTTTGCAATGGCTTTTTCGAGCATCCAATACTCTGCCGAATGGTACGGATTGCTCAGATCAGAGATCAAATTCCATCCCTGTGAGGTTACACTCGGGACATCTTTCAGATTAGGAATTATCACTGCTTCCGGGTAGGAGAATCGTCCTGCCACTTCCTTGAGCCATTTAGGACAGTGTCCTTTCATGAGCAGTGCCCGAGCGATTTCCTTGAGACCCACCTCACCCATGTTACGCATGGATATGAGTTTGTTTGGAGGAAGATTAACCAACTCATTTATGGTTTTAATCTCCGAAAGAGCGTTTCTTGACCTGGTGCCCAATTCCAATGAATCAATCGAATCAACCCATGAGTCAGTCAATCCTCGTGTTTCAGGAAAAATAGTTGTGTCCATTCAATTCCTTTCTGCCTTTTCAGGCATTTGTTGTTTATGTCAAAAATCTACCATACTGCAGTAATATACGACACATAATAATCAATGTCAATAGCTACTATACGTCTCTTTATACTCCTCCCACTTCCCTTCTAATATCGCCTCTCTAGCCCCACTCACCAGATGCACTAGAAAATACAGGTTGTGAATCGAACCGAGTGTCGAAGCAAACATTTCTTTTACTCGAAAAAGATGTGAGACATAGGCTCGTGAGTAATGTGTGCAGGTATAGCATTCGCAACCCTCGTCGAGCTTTCCGAAATCCATTTTATATTCCGCATTTGCAATATGTATTTTTCCTTTCTTCGTAAAGATAGTGCCGTTGCGTGCGATGCGAGTAGGCACGACACAATCGAAAGTATCCATTCCATTTTCAATTCCTAGAAGTAGATCCATAGGCTCACCAATGCCGAGAAGATGCCTAGGTTTATCCTCTGGTAACTCATCTGCCACCCAACCTACCGCAGTGTGCAAATCTTCTTTATCAAATGAGCCTCCGATTCCAAATCCATCGAAATCCATCGCACCTATGATCCTTGCGCTCTCTCTTCGCAGATCTTCGAACCTTCCACCTTGCACGACTCCAAAAAGCGCCTGATCGGTCCCTGCCGCGCGATGATAGTCGAGAGAGCGCTGTGCCCAACGATGTGTGCGATCCATTGCCTCCTTTTGATACGTATGTGGAGCGAGCGGTGAAGTACATTCATCGAATGCGAACATAATATCGGCGCCGACAGTATGCTGGATCTCCATCGAGCGCTCTGGGGTGAATCGATGCGAGCTACCGTCTATTATAGATTTAAAAGTAACCCCGTCCTCGTCGACCTTGGCGAGAGCATTATTATGTTGTGTTGCTAGATCTTCATCGCGATCATTCGTCGCTTCCATTTTTACTTTGCCTATTTTCCCAACCTTATTATTGAAAGCAGCTCCGAGTGAAAAGGCTTGGAAGCCTCCAGAGTCTGTAAAAGTGGGGCCAGTCCAATTCATAAATTTCGCGAATCCTCCAGCTTTTTTCAACACTTCCTCACCTGGTTCGAGATATAGATGATAGGTATTGGCGAGGATAGCTTGCGCGCCGATAGAGGCGACTTGCTCTGGGCTAAGAGCTTTCACAGTAGCCTTGGTACCAACAACGATGAAAGCTGGGGTCTCTATTTTCCCATGTGGAGTCTCTATGACACCTGCCCTTCCTCTCTTCATCTTTTTCTCAATATGAAATTTCATACTGACATAATATACCTTCTGATGATATAATCAAAGAATATGAAATTATCGAAGCATGTGATCAATGAAAGCATTCATGATCAGATAAATGCCATTACAAAAGAATTTCGAGAAGGTTTCGAGGAATTAAAAAAATATCCAAAATCAGTGACGATTTTTGGTTCATCTCACTCCACACCAGCAAGCTCGCACTATAGAGAAGCTCAAGAACTCGCGTACAAGATCGTAAAGGAGACTGGATACACTATCATCACCGGCGGAGGGCCAGGTATCATGGCGGCTGCAAACCTCGGTGCGCAAGAGGCAAAAGGTAATTCTGTAGGGTTTAGTATAACTTTGCCAACAGAGCAACGTATCAATCCCTACATGACTTCGACGATTCACTCCAACTATTTCTTTACTCGCAAAATGATGCTGACTTTCGCCGCCGAAGTCTATATCTTTTTTCCAGGAGGGTTCGGGACTTTCGATGAACTTTTTAGTATCCTCACACTTCTACAAACAGAGAAAATTCCGAGGGTACCAGTGGTACTTATGGGAAAAGATTTTTGGAATCCACTAGAAGATTTCATACGTGTAAATATGTTGGAGAGACACCACACAATATCTCCAGATGATATGAGACTATTTACTATCACTGACAGCGCAGACAAAGTATTGGAGATAATTAAAAAATCTCCGGTTTCCGACTGGTGGCAAAAAGCGGATTGATAAAGTAGCAAGGCAATATTTTATAAACAAAAAACACTCGATGCTTTCGCAAAGAGTGTTTTTTGTTTGAGTCAGAGGGTTACTGTATTACCAGTTTCCGCGTCCGCCTTCTCGAGAATTGCTTCGAGGTGCACGTGGCTCCATTGGGCGAGCCTCGTTGACTGTAAGAGTTCTTCCATCGAGCTCCTTACCGTTGAACATGTTGATAGCATTGTCTGCCTCAGCATCGCTTGACATCTGGACGAATCCAAAACCTTTTGATCGGCCTGTCATCTTGTCCATAATAATAGATGCTGACTCAACTGCTCCGGCTTGTGCGAAGTGCGCCTTGAGAGCGTCTTCACTGGTGCCGTACGAAATACCTCCTACATATAGCTTCTTTGCCATTTTCTTTTTAACCTCGTCTTTAAATATAAACGTAAGCGACTAGGAAAACTTACAGGAGGAAGTATACAGGAATCCTGTTATTTGTCAACCTGTCTTATATCACACCTGGCACAGTCGGTGTATTGCTTGGAAGAGGGTTCAGAAAGTATGCAGAGTTGATCGAGTATATTGCACCTGTGTATTTCAGAGAGCTAGCTGGAGATGTTGCTGTTAGAGGATATATCGCAGCAGATAAGTATATATTGTTGTTTGCATATTCTAATGAGGAGAATGATAGGACGGTGGTGAACTTCAGTAAGGTGGTCCAATTGACAAGGTCTGGCGATGCCAATACGAGAGTTTCACCAGTCGAAGTGTCTTTACCTAGCACGAACACGAGACCATCTCGATCGAAGAAGTCTGTAACGCTCACACTCGCGTAAGGGAATGTAACGACATTAGCTACTGGCGGTTCTATTGAGGTAGCGTAATGAAGATTGAAGAAACCTCCATACACCACGGCTCCCTTGAAATTTATAGCTCTATGCATCCATGTAGAGCTGGCGTATTTATTCGTCTCTGGGAAGAATGCATCACCCTCATTGTGGACGATGGTGTATTGAGTCGGAGCAGATGAAGAATATTTCGATAGGAACCTGTGATCTGGTGTAGAACTTAGAGGTATCATTCTATTTACATACAAGTTATTTTTAAATTCGAAGAAGTTTTCTACTCGTCCTGCTGTCAGAGGATTTGTAGTTGTAGAGACAGGTAGATATATTATAGAACCAGAAAGATTTGTAGTTGCTATGTTTGGATCTGCAATGTTATTGACCCCTAGTGGCAGAAATACCTTATTGTCGAACACTGCGACATCTGGGCTATGACCAGTGAATGTTGGTGAGACGAGATAATGTACCCATGTGGTAGTGGATAGACGATAGAAGTTCAAACCTGAGACATCATCATATGCTGGGATGTATAGCTGTCCAGCCAATACTCTGAATCTCTCCACCATCTCAGCGTTCATTAGACTAATCTCTTTGATAAATGCTTTCGTGGACACATTCAATGACCAGAGATCTGTCTTGGTTTGGTTATTTTCTGTACTACCTCCACCGATATATATCTTGTTAGTTAGTGGCCAATAATGCATATCACTTATCCATCTATTCTTTGTATCTGTAGGAAAACGAGAAAGGTAAGGATGCCCTAGATATAGGAATGAGGATGGTAAGTCTGCCTGGTATGAAAGACCTGATTTGAAAGTCATGGTAGCGACACCTAGATTTCCAGATGCATCTCTCGATAACATTTTTACATAATATGTAGTTTCTGGTATTAGACCATTTATACTTACAGAGTGTGATGTGACTTTGGTTGTAACGAGAGGAGATGTGGAACCATACGCAAGCGTTGTACCGTACTCTATCTGTGTATCTGAAGTCTCGTTGGTTGTCCAAGATATCTTGCTACTTGTGGCTGTCACTAGAGACGTCGAGGATGCTGTTACGATCGGTGCTGTAGTATCGGGTGCAATAGTCATAGTATATACACCTAGGTTTCCTGCTGCGTCCTTAGACTTCAGCTTGAGATAGTAGGTAACACCCGGATTTAGACTAGCTAGTGTTGCACTATGTGAAGTTACTTTACTAGTATTTAATGTTGTGGAATATCCATATGCTGTCGACAGACCATATTCTACTTGTGTATCAGAAGACTCATTTGTCTTCCACGTGATGGTGGCGCTCGATGATGTGAGCCACGATGCTTTATTTGTCGAGATTACAGGTGCAGTCGTGTCTGGTGTAAATACTATAGTAGATATACCTAGGTTACCTGCTGCATCTTTAGACTTAACTTTTATGTAATAGGTAGTTGCTGGTATGAGATTCGTCAATGTTACAGAGTGAGATGATACCTTACTAGTATTCAATGTTGAGGATAGACCATACGCAGTAGTAGTTCCATATTCTACCTGTGTATCTGAGGCTTCGTTGGTTGTCCATGTGACCTTGATACTACTTGCTGTAAGTATCGATGTGGCTACAGCAGATATTGTGGGAGCTGTGGTATCAGAAGGACTAGTAGAAGGAGTTGGTGTCGGAGTTGGCATCGGTGTGACTGGACCGAGATCTATCGAGTATAGGTTCGAGACTTCTGAAGCTGAGAGCGGTCTATTGTAAAATCGAGCTTCATCGATGATGGCGTTCAGATATGTACTCGATGATAGTACATTGGAAAATGCTACATTACCTGCCCAATCAGCATTGGAGGTCGTGAGTGCCTGCGAGGCAATAGAAACTCCATTCTTGTAGATAGTAACGGTTTTTGTACTAGAATTGTATGTGACTGTGATCATCTGCCACAGACCAGTAGCTAGATTGACATCGACATTACGTAGGGCATCAACACCATTTACTGATCCTCCACCGAAACCGACATCTAATTTTGAGTTATCCCCGGACAGACGTATACCTCTGCTATCATGGCCGGCATCACCAACCAAATTTCTAAATACAGTACTTGTAGACACAGAAGATGGGTTGACCCATATGCTTATAGTGAATCCTGTAGCTTCAAACTTCGGTGAATAGTTGGTTACTATATTATCATTCACTCCATCGAGATATACACCTGTACCAGCCTTTCCACTCGTCCATATTGGGCCATTGGTAAGGAATCCCGATCTGCTTGGTACTATAGTATCGTAGGAATATATTCCTGTACCTTCGTCAAAGGCGAAGTAGGCTTCGATACCAGGGATAGAGCCTACTACAGCAGCAGTAAGGCTTTCAGTTTCATCCACTGCAATCTTCGGAGATAAATAATTCGATACACTCACAACAACAGCAAGCAGAACGACAACGATACCAAAATAAAATAATTTAATCTTAGACATAAATAATAAAATAATAATAGTTAATCTATTATTATTTTAGCATATATGTCTATTCGAGTGTATACCTATATAACCCCAGGTATAGAAGGAGAATTGTTGGGGAGACTAGGTACACTCACTGAATATATATTCCCTGTATGCTTCTCTGCATCAGCCAAGTTTGTAGCAGTCGATCCTAGCACCTCTGCAGCCATATACAGCTTGCCGTTCGCATATTCTATACTAGAGAACGATAGTTTTGATGTGATATTTAGCAATGTAGTCCAATTCGTAAGATCTGGAGACACTAGGACACTCTGTACACCTGTGCTGTTATTCTTTCCTAACACGAACATCAGTCCATCTCTATTGAAGAAGTCTACAACCGTCATACCAGCACTTGGAAATTTAACCAATTTAACTACAGGTGGTTCTATGGAAGTCGCGTAATGTAGATTATTGAACCCACCATATACCACAGCCCCCTTGAATCCACTCGCTTGCATCATCCATTGTGATTGTGTGGGATACTCTGGAAAGAATCCTGCACCGGTGGTGTAGACAGTTTTAAACTTCGTATATACTGTCGGATCATACTTTGATAGGAATCGGTTATCTCCTGAGCTACTTAAAGATAATAGACGGTTAGCATAGAGACTACCTTTGAATTCGAAGAAGTTTTCCACACGACCTGCCTTATAAGCGTTGATCGAGGTCGATGTTGTGGATACAGAACTAAACACTATTTTTCCAGTTAAATCTGTGATGACCATACCAGGATCTGTTACATCATTTCGGCCGATAGTTAAGAATATCTTATTGTCAAAAACACCGATATCTGGACTATGTCCACCGAAGTTACCTGGGATGGGGTACCTTTTCCACGTGGCACCATCTAGACGATGAAAATTCAGTCCGAGCACATCATCATATGCCGGGATATATAGCTGTCCAGCCAATACTCTGAATCTTTCTACCATTTCTGCATCCATTTGGTCTAACTCTTTAGTAAAAGTATTGTTGGAGACGTTCAGTGACCACAGATCCGTCCTTGTCTGTGCATTTCCACTATTACCAGCACCTATATATATCTTCCCTGTCGCAGGCCAGTACTCTAGGTCATGGGCCTTTCTGTTCGCTGGATTCGTTGGGAATCTTGTATAAAGTGGATTACCAATATATTGAAATGAAGTTGGTAGATCAACTTGCTTTGAACTATCTGTCACCACTGTTGGCAAAGCCAATGTCCTGAAAGTCAATGTAGATAATCCAGTATTCCCTGCTGGGTCTTTTGATTTTACCTTGACATAGTAAAGCATGTTCGATACGAGATTGGTCAACCTTACTGAATGTGAAGTCACCCTGGATGTATTGAGTGGCGAGTATATGCCGTATGTAGTCGATACTCCGTATTCTAACTGGGTATCCGATACTTCGTTCGTAATCCATGTGATAGTCGTGCTAGTCGCTGTTATAAATGTTGCTGAAGCAGAGGATACTACTGGAGCAGTGGTGTCTGGTGCTATTGTTGGAGTAGGAGTTGGAGTGGGTGTTGGAGATGGTTCTGTAACCACATTGGTTGTTACTGTAGTTGTGGCTGTAGGAACAGGAGTTGTTTGTGTTGCTTGTGTAGTAACTTGATTCAAATCCATTGAATAAAGGTTAGAAACTTCTGAAGCAGATAATGGACGGTTATAGAACCTGACTTCATCTATAGAGCCTTGTAGATATTCACTTACAACAACTCTTTTAGATAGAGTAACATTGCCAGACCAGTCGGCTGAGGATGATGTCAGTGATTTACTAGTTGTCTCCGATCCATTCTGATACACAGTCACCGTCTTGCTAGAAGGATCGTAGATTACGGTCACCATATGCCATGAGCCAGTAGTGAGATTTATAGCTCCATCGCGTAAGGCGTTGGAACCGTTCGAAAACCCTCCAAGAAGAACATCAATTTTATTACTACCTGTAACCCTAATTCCCCTGGCATCTGAGCTCGAATCACCAACGAGATTGCTGTACATATTTATAGTAGCATTTCCGATAGTAGTTGATGTAGGTAATACAGATGGATTAACCCATAGACTGATAGTAAATCCAGTAGATTCTAATTTCGGAGAATAGTTTGTTGATACATAATCATTGATTCCATCTAGAGAGATACCAGCACCTGCCTTTCCATTAGTCCAAGTCGGACCATTAGTTAGAGAACCACTTCTATTCTTTACTATGTCATATATGGTGGTACCTGAACCCTCATCGAAAGAAAAATACGCATCAATACCAGGTATGGAACCTATAGCGGCTGCGAGATCGGGATTATTGTACTCATCCTGTGGGAATGGGGTCGTTTTGGAAAAATAATTTGAGATACTAAATACAATTGCGAGTAAAACTGCAAGTAAAATAAATTGATACGATGTGTTTTTTAACATAAGTAATAAAATAATAATAGGTAGACTAAGATATATTGTAACATGAGATAAATAAAGTAAAAGGCTCGGGTGTGGATCCGAGCCTGGGGGGGGGTGAAGTGGTTCAAAAGTGGATGAATCCAGTGATGTGAAGAGTCCACACCACAACGATCCAAAAAAGTGAACCTTGGAAGAATCCATATACTTGGTCCACTAAGGACATACGATTCATCCGTTCATTGTCCTCTTCAGAAAGAACGTCATTTCCTGTTTCCATATTAATCCTTTTGTTGTTCTGGTGACTAAATAGTAGTATATCACAACGCTACACTGGAAGAATAGGATTACATAGATGATTTTGAAGGAGAATCATATATAAAATGAAAAAACCAACCTCTTGCAAGGTCGGCTGTTTGAATCCCTATAGTTACTCGAGGAAAATTCCCTCGAGATATGTTCTGACGTCGACCTTAATCGGCATCAGGTACACGTCATGTTGTGGAAATCTTGTTAGGAAATGAAGAACTTCTTGCGCGAATCTCCGATTCCATTCGAGTGTAGGACTGAAGGTTTTCGGGAAGACGACGTTGTTTTTATTCTCCCAATACCCTTGGGCTTTGATTACCACCACTGGTGTGACACCCCAGAATACCTGGTGTGAATGAAGTTGTTCAGCAACGATTTCCAAGAATCGGAGATCGAAGAAAGGCTGTGTGAAAAAACCATCTGCTCCCGCCATTATTTTTTCCTTGGCATAATCAAGCTCCTTGCGAAGCCCGTGACGATAAGGGTCAATGGCAGCGTAAACACGCACTTCCCGAGGGAACAACTCCCTGCACCATTCAATCGCCTGAAGTGTTGTGGTGGAATAGATGGGGTGATTAAATTGTTGTGGAATGTCTCCATGCACCACAAGAATCTCACTAATTCCCGTTGCCTTTATACGGTCAACGAAGATGCTCCTTTCGTGAGGATTAATATCGATGGCCCGCACATGGGCAATTGCTCTCGGAAAGCATTCTTTTGCAATTTTTGCAGCATCCCAAGAATGAAGCGGGCAACTGAGTAAGTCAGGGATATTAATTGCTGAAACTTGAGGGAAACTCTTAACGACTTGAAGGTCGTCGAGAAGCCCTGCAACTGAACGGGGTACTAGCTCAACAGAAATAACACTCATAATCTGTATTGAAGACTATATACCCATAAGAAGAAAGTCAAATCTGTGGACCCCCCCCAGTCCTCGTCTTTTTAGAAGCCTCAGAAAATTGAAAAAGGTGCCCTCAGGCACCCTTTTCAATTTTTGTGGACTTGGTATCAAACCGGTGGAACGAAATAATGCGAGAATTGTCCGAGTGGAATCAACTCAAGATCGCTCACCAAGCCCACTTTGCTACCAGATAATGCTATTTTAACCGATTTGAAGCGGTTTGTGAACGACCTGCATGGAACTAACCGCAACTGACCTTAACTGACCGCTTTCTGCCCGACTGTTTGCCCTCGTGGCGAGCTTTGTACCGAGGATCGACGTTTGACCCATCTCACAAACAACTCGAGCCGTAAAACCAAATTTGAGCCCTTGGGACGATTTGCTTAATATGGCTTGAGTTAAGCAAATATGACTGTCCTGGGTTATGTAAAATTAATCAAGAAATTATACATT
>CAYGFL010000010.1:0-20599 GCA_964349165.1 uncultured Candidatus Saccharibacteria bacterium | reverse complement strand
CACAGCACCTGCTGAGTGTCTACCGTTTGCCTGGGCACAACGGGTGCCGAGGTGGTTTCGTTTGGGTTCTCGCATGATCGTTGTCGAAACATGAAGAAGACCGTACTTTCATAATATACACCACCCCTGAAAAAAGCGCAAGTGCCATAGAAAAAGGGGGTGTGGACAAACTGGCATGCCTCACCACCCCCTCTCCGTCCCAAAAGTGTGAACAGTTAAGACGTATCTCTGACATTGAATTTGAAACAAAGAACAGACCGATTCACACCACGTATATTACGAAATACCATGTGAAAATGCAAGCTTATAACCCCACCCCCGTAATGATTTTAAATATAAAAGGTATGATAGGCTCCACGAATCTCCATAGGAAAAAGATTAGAATTAAAACTAGGAAAATAGCGTGTCTTTCAGAAAATTCTCTGATATGAGAGAGGTGCGGTGGTAATAGAGAAAAAAGAATTTTTGAACCATCGAGGGGTGGTATGGGGATGAGATTGAACACTGCGAGAGTAATATTTATCATTACAATATATGTCGAGATGGCGATGAACCCGACAGATAGACTTCCTACACCATATTTGATGACGAGACCGAAGATTATTGCTATGAAAATATTTGCGAGTGGACCTGCAATAGATATGAGTAGCTCACCCACACGTCTATTCTTTATATTGTATGGATTCCACTCTATAGGCTTCGCCCAACCGAAGGTGAATCCGGCTATAGATGTGATGATAGGTACTATAACAGAGCCGAAAAGTTCTAGGTGCTTGAGAGGATTGATAGTTAGACGTCCCTGCAGGCGAGGAGTGGGATCCCCCAGAAGTTCAGCCACGTAGCCATGGGAAAGCTCATGCAGGACGACAGACATGATCAATATGGCTATTGTAATGATGACAGTGACTGGTTCCATGTTGGGTGAAGTTGCTTAATTTATTTTATATGATAGCATGTTATCCACTATGGCTAAAGTATGTGCAATAACAAAGAGGGGTTCAATAGTAGGAGGTGGTTACTCGAACCGCACTCGTGCTACCCAATTTAACCCTACAGGAATGGTTCGTAAATATCCTAACCTCCAGAAAAAGAAGATTTACGTTCCTGAACTAAAGAAGACTTTCAATCTCACTATTTCTACTCGCGCTCTGAAAACTATTCAGAAACATGGCGCTTTCGCTACTCTCAAAAAAGCAGGAGTTATCTAAAGATAAATAGACCGCATCAAGCGGTTTTTTGTTTACGCACTAGACAAAATAATATTGGGTAGTAGAGTTAAGAAAGGAGGTAAACGTGAATAAAAAAAGTGAGAGAAAACCGTGGGAACATCACAAGCAAGTACTTGTGTTTTTCATCAAACACGACAAGGGACGAAAAAGTGTCCTGCTCGGCACAAAAAAAGACAATTCGTTCTTCAAGGAGGCAATCGTGGCTCCTGGTGGAAAGATTGAAAAGGATGATTTGGGAAAAATCTCTGCCGCGTGGCGTGAGGGTTGGCAAGAAGCAGGGCTCCGTGGCAAAAATGCTCGATCTATTGCTCGGTTGAATATCACAATCTGGTGGGCACGACGCAAGATCACTGTCCATGTGGTCAAGTGCACAAACTGGAGTGGTAGACTACGCGTGAATCTGGAGGAATTCAAAAATCTCAGCTTCATCCCCTTCGACAAAATACCTTGGGACCGCCTCGTACCGGGAGATGAAAAATGGATGAAAGAAGTGTTGCTCAAGGGTAAGTGTCGACAAGTCAGGATATTGTGTGGCGAATCTCGCCACAAGCTCCTTAGCATCACTACGAGACCACTACGATGAAAATCGTGTTCCAGCAAAGTGCGAGCTCTCCGGGCTCGCATTTTTTATTTATTCCTTTCTCCACTCTTCCCCATCGGAAATTAAGTGCATAGATTTTTCTCTGGTCGAAAAAGTAAACTTCGGGTCTATCTCTTGTAACAGATCTGCAAAAACCTTTGATGCTATGGCACTATTGTAGTATTCGACGACATTTTCACCTTCTTCTATCTCTATATTTTTATAAATATCTTTTTGAATTGTTTTTGACAAATTACCGAGCAAATATGCAGTTGTTGAACCATATGATATAGACAATCCGATTTCTGGCAGACTGGTTTTATTAAATTTAAACTCTGCGTATGGAAATAGTATTTTTATCTTTACATTATTTTCCACGATTATCTCATCTCCCCTCTCGACATTTTCCGTGTGGATTTTTTCCTTCCTTATCTTTTTCATCACAAGATCGAGAGCTGTGCTCGTAGCGACGAGTTTCGGAATAAAAATCTCTTCGATGTTATATCTATCTATTATCTCCACTAGACCACCTATCTGCGCTGGCACTGCGCTAGGGATAATAAGATAATCGATCTCTCTTTTATAAAATGGCATAACTTTTGTGATTTCTCTGATTGTCTCAGACGTCTGACCTCCACCGATCAAGATAGTCTTGTTTTCTGGAGTACGTATAAATATAGCTCTGCCTCTGTTTAAACTGAAAAAATATACTTCAAATAGTGGTTTTCGAAATTCCCATTTATAAACATAAACACCTAGATACACACCGAGTATCAGCGCCATACCTATAATTAAATATTTATTAATTTTATTTGACTTCATCTCCACCAGCATACACAATCGAAATGAAGAAACGATGAAGAAATCGATTAAATTTCGCATTGTGATACAATGTTATGGACTTAGCAAGTAATTACCTATAAAAAATGAAGAAATTTGAAGAAAAACAATTTAATATTCCAGACCTCAAAGGGATTTCGAAGAAAACAATAGAGGAGCATCTGAAGCTGTATGCTGGATATGTGAAGCATGCCAATCTTGTCCGTGAAAAGATAGACGAAATGAAAAAAGATGCCGAAAAAAACGCCTACGCCATAGGAGAAGTCATGCGCAGATTTGGTTTTGAATACAATGGGATGAGAAATCATGAAGTTTATTTTTCTATTTTAGAGGGTGGTTCGAAGTCTATCCAACAAGACAGCACGCTGGTGAAAAAGGTAATCGAAGATTTTGGCTCATGGGATATGTGGCTAAATGAATTCAAATCCATCTCTCTGACTCGAGGTATCGGTTGGGCAATGCTCTACTATGATCACAGAGAAGATCGTCTACTGAATGCCTGGATAGATGAGCAACATCTTGGTCAACTACAAGATTGTACTCTTATCCTAGCACTGGATATGTGGGAACATTCATACGTGTCTGACTATCAGCCATCTGGTAAAAAGAACTACGTAGAAGATTTTTTTGCAAATATAAACTGGGAAACTGCAGAAGGTAATTTTAAAAACAGTGCGAGATAGATAGTATAAAATCCTCCGACTATCCACAGAGAGAATGCCGGAACTTCTATCGATGCAAAAGGGAGACGGGCAAAAAGATTCACCATAGTCAGCTCGTATGAGAGTAGGATATGACTTGCCCATCCAGCGAGCTGTGAGAAAAAATGTGAGAAAAATCCTACAAAACCTGCCAGAAATACTAGAAGCATTGTGATAGGTATCAGAGGTAAAACGATTATGTTTACGAAAATACCAACGATAGAAAGTTGTCCCATCATATAGAAAATAAGTGGAGACACCAAGATCTGTGTTGCTAGTGTAGAAGCCACGAGAGCACGTATCCCCCATTTTTCACTAATTAAAGATAATCTTTTTTCTATGGGAGTTGATAATGTGACTAGTCCTAGTGTCGCGAGAAAAGAAAGTTGGAAGGATGGATCGTATAAAAGAATGAGAGGATTCTGTATTAACATAAGTAATCCGGCCATAAATAGTGCTCGACCAGCTCCATAGTCACGACGCACGAGCTCAGCAAATAGTGCGATGAGCGCCATGATGCAGGACCTGACTACAGTAGCTCCACCACCTACAAGCATCCCGAACAAGATTATTCCCAGACCTCCAGCCAAGATCGCCCATGTGCGAGGCAGAAAAGACAATAGTCTACGAAAAGAAACTCCGATGATAGTGATATTGTATCCAGATAGCACTACTATATGTATGAGTCCAGTCCGCCTGAAATCATCTATAAGACTCGCGCCTAGAGCCGCCTTTTCACCCACAACAAGTCCCGAGGCTAGAGCCGCATGAGGCTCACCTAGAACATTTTTTAGATTATTAATGAAGCTCTGTTTTAAATAAAAAAGTCTCGACATTATACTTCTTCTATCATCCGCTTGCAGTACAAAAACTTCTGCTTTTTTAAATTCATAGAAGATTCCATCTTTGCCGAGATAGTCTACGTAGTTGAATACACGACCATCAGTATTAGAAAAGTTTCTGGGTGAAGAAAGCTTTCCTTTTACCTTCACTGTATCTCCATACCCATATTCTGCATATTTATCTGTACTGACTTTTATATGCAGGGCATCATTCGTCTCAAGAATAAAAGTCTTTGTGAAATCTTTTGTCAGAGGTTCATCTATTATTTTTCCTATGAAAGTTATAGTATGTCCAACACTATCCCTAAGTGATGCCCTCTGAGGGTTATGTACCGCAGAATATGTGCGGTACAAGAGTATGGTGAGAAGACATAAAACTATACATGTATTGATAATTAGATTTTTCATACCAGTTGAATTTTTTTAGGAGTATGTTAAACTTAACCCATTATGCCCCTTGAGGGCCCCGAGATTCCCCGCCATCAGGCGGGGTTTCGTTTTGGAATGTGAATATGTATTTGATACGAATGATTATGTGTACATATTCCTTCATGCTTATCCTAACCACCCGCCTAGAGAGCCTTTTACTACTGATACTCCTCATCTGAGACAAAGAAATATTAGATGTTATAGTGGTCAATGGGTAAATATAAAGATGATTTTTGAATGTTGATGTTAATGGTGCAACCCACGCGCTCTGCAAATTTATCTTTTTTATAATTAAAACTGGTCTATTAAACAGACCTTCTTTCCCATCAATCTCTACACCGATATTTACACCAAGTGAGCACCACCAAATCTCTCCCTCATAGAAAAACGGACTATCGACGTCAGTGTCAATTTTTTTCTTGAGATTATTCCACCCATCGTAATCTTTTATATATCCCACCCCACCACCCTACCAAATCGAAATGAATTTTTGATGAAGAAATGATAAAGAAACGATAAAGTCTAAATTAGATGGTTTTGGATATTTCTTTTATAGGATATTTTTCTCTAGGACCATTATAGAGAGCCATTTTTTCTCCATCTGCAAATAGTGTCGCGATCTCATCACACCTTATATTTCCTGCTGTGTCAGCATGTCCCTTCACGAATTTCCAGGTAATTTCTTTATCTTGCGACACTTTCAACAACTCTTCCCACAGGTCTCTATTCAGTACTGCTTTCTTTTGAGAATTCTTCCAACCTTTTATGATCCACCCGTGTATCCATTCTGTGATGCCTTTTATTACATATTGAGAGTCAGAAAATATGATAATAGATTGAGTTGAATCTATATTTTTGAGAGCTTCAATAGCAGAAGTGAGTTCCATCCTGTTGTTTGTAGTCATATTTTCTCTTCCACCGATCTCGATGACTTTGTCAGGAGATATGATAATAGAACCCCATCCTCCAGGTCCAGGGTTTCCCTTCGAAGATCCGTCTGTGTATATAATCACTTTATTCATTGCTATATTATATCAACAATCCTCAATCGTAGCTCTGGTCTCCCTCGAAACATGGATTTTTCCATAGTCGCGATCAGTGAAATAGGCTTTCCTTTCTCGAGTAGTTTGGGATAGGTTTCAGGAGTCATGAAGAACCCTATTGCATTTACGGTTCGTCCATTTGATTTATTAAAAACAATTTCAAGATGATTCTGCTCTTTTCCAAACTTTTTTACATTCGCAAGCACGATGTCTCTGAACATAAACAATGGTTTCGAATTGCCTGTTCCATAAGGAGCTAATTTTTCGATGATTCTGTATGTATCATAATTCACATCATCTAGAGATAATTCACTATCGACATATTCTATATCTTCTTTTTTTTCACCACGGATCTTTTCGAAGACTTCACTTAGGTTTCGTTCGAGGTTATGTATAGCTTGAGAATGCACAGAAAATCCACCGGATTCTGCATGACCACCATACTGTATGAAAGTTCCAACAGGAGTTCCCTGCATCAGTTCGAGTAGATGCACGGAGCCAGCAGCTCGACAAGAGCCCTTTATGATATTGTCTCCATCACGACCCCAGAGGAAAACGGGGACATTGAATTCTTCTGCACAATTGTTCGCAGCGAGGCCTAAGAGCGACGGCTTCCACATGGGATTTCCTATGACGATCACTTTCTCTGGAGTATCACCATATCTCTCATGCACATGCTTTTTCACTTCTTTCACTAGAGATGCCACAGTCCCCTTTCTCTCGTTGTTGATATGGTCTAGATGTATAGCAAACTTTTCTGCTTCATCATCATCCTGTGTTGCGAGAAGTCTGAAGGCATCCATCGGCACACCCATGCGAGACGCCGCATTGATACGAGGACCGATAGTAAAACCGATATCTTCTTCTGTCAGATATTTCTGATTCACCTTCAACTTATTTAGCAATCTCATCAACCCCTTTCTCGGAGATTTCCTCAGTACAGACAGACCATAGTATGCGAATACTCTGTTTTCTCCAGTGAGTGGAACCATATCGGAAAGAGTTGCGATCCCCACCATATCGAGCAACCATTTTTCCCAACCTTCTTTTATTCCAAATCTATTTTTAGAAAGTATGGCTTGAATCAATTTATAAATCACACCTGCTCCACACAACATTTTCTCTGGATACGCACAATCCGCCTGTTTGGGATTGACAATCGCGAAAGCTGGAGGCAACTCTTGTCCTGGGAGATGATGGTCTGTCACGATCACATCGATTCCATTACCCATAGCTAGTCTCACATGTTCAACATCGGCAATACCGCAGTCGATAGTGATGAGAAGTTGGACTTTTTCTTCGATAAATTGCTTTATCGCATCTTCATTGAGACCGAAACCTTCGTCGTGACGATGTGGTATGTAGTTAGTAAAATTTGCAAAACCTATTTTTTTAAAAAGATCGTGTAGAGCGACTCCAGCAGGTATGCCATCAGTATCATAGTCGCTATAGATCACAACTTTTTCATTACCTTGAATGGCTTTGATTATTCTATCTGCAGACTTGTCTGCATCTTTTAGTAAAAAAGGATCGTGGGTATGTTCTTCATAATCTGGATTCAAAAAGTTTTTTTGTTCTTCTGGAGTTTTTATACCGCGATAGAAAAGGAGATTGTCTAGGAAGTTGCCGTTTATCTTTTCTCGTACAGAATATTTCTTCATGAGTACAAGTATACCAGAGGCGATGATATAATATAGGGTATGGAAAAAAACATATCAAACTGCATCTTCTGTAAAATCGTCGCGAGAGAAATACCTGCTGAAATCGTCTATGAAGATGCAAACTTTTTAGCATTCCTCGACATTCATCCTCAATCCCCCGGTCACACACAGGTAATACCGAAGGAGCATGTACGTTGGGTATGGGATACAGAGAATACCGGCGCATATTTCGAAATAGCAAAAAAGATTGCTCTGGCTCAAAGAAAAGCTTTCGATACAGATTTTATTTTAAGTAGAATAGTCGGCGATGAAGTGCCACATGCTCATATCTGGGTATTTCCGAATTCTGAAGTAAAAGGAGATAAAATGGATTTCAAAACCAATGCAGAAAAAGTCAGGAGAGCTTTAGGATAATAACTATCAGAACTATCAGAGCCATAGCAAAAAAGACTAGAAACAGATTTTTCTTCAGACCCGTTTCTTTTAGATACTTAAAAAATACTTCTTTAAATAGATCAAATATTTTCATGTGATTCGAGAGCTTCTATACCAGGCAACGTGCCTGTAGCTAGGAACTCGAGCATTGCTCCTCCGCCAGTGGAAACGAAAGTGAATTCATTTTCTAACTTTAGTTCATCTATAGCGCCGAGCGTATCCCCTCCCCCGAGGACAGATTTTGCGCCAGTTTTTGTAGCTTCAGATATCATCTCTGCGAGCTTCTGTGTAGATTCTTTATATCCTTTTTCATAAGCGCCGAGTGGACCATTCCATAGTATGTACTTGGCAGATTTTATTTCTTTTTCGAGAATATCCATCGAAAGAGGACCGACATCATATATACTTCCATCTACTGTTATATTATCTACAGGAAGCATCAGCTTGGGATTATCTAGTAAACGCTTGAGGTTAAAATCGTCTTGAGACACAAGTGACTTACCGATATCCTTTCCAGATTCTTTGAAAAAATTATTCGCGAGAGCTCCGCCAACGAAAACTTTATCGGCAATATTTATAAACTTTTCTATGAGTGGTAATTTGGTTTCGAACTTCGCGCCACCGATGATAAAGAGAAATGGATGCTCTGGATGAAAGGTTTCGCTCAAATGCTTTATTTCTTGCTCGAACAATAGTCCGGCGTAGCTTGGAATGAACTCTGTGATTGCAGAAACAGACGCATGCACGCGATGAGAGACTGCAAATGCCTCATTTACATATATATCTCCTAGCGACGCTAGTTCTTTTGCGAATTTCTTATCATTTTTCTTTTCACCTTCATAAAAACGAAGATTTTCCAAGAGAATCACATTGTCTAATGATAAATTCTCTATTTCTTTTTGTACATTTTTATAATTTTCTACGAAGATACATTTCAATCCTAGCTTGCCTAGATGTTTCGCTACTGGAGAAAGAGATGGTTTTTCATCTGTGTTCCCTCCGGCGACTTCGATGTGGCTCATAAGAATAACTTTGGCTTTTCTTTTTTGCAGAAAATCTATAGTCGGCAAGATCTTTCGTATTCGAAAATCTTCTACAACCACACCATCTACAACTGGCACATTCAAGTCCAATCTTACCAGTACGCGAACTCCTTCCAATTCTTTTAACTCTCGAAGGTATCTCATGATGATTAGACAGCATCTACAGCCTTCAGTAGCTCGACGAAGCCAGGCGTATTTACACTCTCTCTTCCGACAAGGAGCCCGTCTACTTTGCCACGGGTGATGATCTCTGGAGCATTGCGGAAATTAATCGATCCTCCATATAGAATCGGAGTTTTTATCGCATTTTCTTGACCGAAAATATCAGATAGCACCTTGCGTACGAATATCGCCATCTCTTCTATAATAGCCGGTTCTACAGCTTCTTTTGCCCCTATCGCCCAGACTGGCTCATAAGCGACAATGAGTTGACTTATGAGTTTCTTCGGAACTTTCACTAGGGAATTTTTTATTTGATTCTTCAGCGTCTCGAGATATATAGCATGCGAATCACGTTCCATCTCTCCTACACACACTATGGGGTGTATACCCGCTTCCAATACAGCTTGGACTTTTTTTGCAACTATCTCATCTGTCTCCCCTGCTGTACGCCTCTCTGAATGTCCTACGATAACATGAGTAACTCCGATGTCTTTGAGCATTACAGGTGATATTTCTCCTGTGAAAGCTCCTTGTGTCTCGAAATGTGTATTTTGAGCGCCGATACCGAGTGAGCCTGGGGTAGAAGTAAATTTCGAAATATAGATTGTGGGTGGACATACCACGACATATATAGATGAGAGTCTATCCGCAACCTGCCTTACTTTTTTAAAATTATTCTGCGCATCTGTGAGAGAAGTGGGATTCATCTTCCAATTGCCGACAATGATTTTTCTTTTCATATACGGCTAGTATAGCATTTACTTTATCTCGTCCCAAGAGATGGTTGTATACTGATCCGATGTAAGTGGAAAGTTCGGTGGAGGAGAATAGAGAAGATTGGCATCATAGATGATATTTCTCATCATATAGCCAGATATAATGCTAGATCCACTACCCCAAGCAAAGCCGTAGCGGAGATTCGTACCTATCATTCCATACAAAGTTAAGGTATTGCGTATATACAGATTGACGCCACCAGACTTGCAACTAGTATTATAATAGAAGCGTCCCGCACGACCATTCTGTGCGATTATCGCCGCATCTATACGCATATTGTCTACACTGTATAATCCTGTCGTGATATTACCTTGGGCAATGAGAGCTATACTATCTCTACCATCATAGTTGGTGTATGCAAGATTGTTGTTGATAATAATGTCCTTGCGAGTCGCAGAGCTGTCTGGAAATTTTCCTGCTGCTATGGTGATGCGCGCAGTATTTATCTGTCCTTCCACCCATACATGATCTTCGACAAAAATAGTACCGTTAGCTGGTATAGCATAATTCTGTAGAAATGTTTGGCTATTTACACTCCATGTACCCCAATTGGCCTCAGAGCTACTAGTACAACCCGATGGTGCAGACATTTGTGTATTGACTCTATATAGATCAAAAGTGTCATTTGTTTTCAAAAGAATTCTATAACCTTGTCCACCAGATGCACCGAAATATCTTCCGCTCGCCTGTGCCTCTGCTTTAATAGAAGAGAGGTCCGTCGTCATTCCGACGAAATCCACAGCTGGTATGGGAAACTGTCTACCCGCCATGAATACATCTGTTCGATTAGGCACAATAATCGGTGGAGTTGTATCAGTATTCAGTTCACTTGGACTATCTGTAGTATATACACCGAACTGATACCATGCGGGATTATGGGTACCATTGTCTGGATCTATATATTTATCTTTTGCGCTTGTAACTATGTTATGTGAAAGTCCATCGAAGCGAATACCGTTGTTCGAATGTATCGGACCGAAGACTTCTGTGCCCACACCGAACTTCATGACATCATTTGCAACTACCGCATATTTCGCTAAAGATGGAATACCGAGAGTTGTCTGTATTGTACGACTGACTAAAGGATCTTCTACCACAGTACCTTTGGACTTTATCACCACGATTGTTGAACCTATCGGAGGTGGAGTGATAGTAAGAGCAAATTGTCCTATCACACTGCCATCTTTATCTTTAAAATCATGGATAAATGGACCCGTAGTCGTGGTCGCCACGCCATCTGTATAATCACTACTATTATGAGCGAGGTGCCATCTGTAATAATCTACTCCCGCTTCGGCTATCTGCATCGCCTGCTCTCGCAAATTCAACTGTCGAGAACTTTTTAGCATTGTTGCAGCCCAATTCGTGAGAGCACTAGTGACAGTGACAGCTATCATAGCGAAGACGAGTACGTTCACCAGAATAAGTCCTTTTGATGATCTGATCATAAAATAGTTTTTCATAAATTATCTTTGAGGTTACGGAGCATCACCTGAGAAGTGTAGAGTCTAGGGATTGGTGAGCGGTTCGGATCGGCATCTATCATGAGATTTATCTTCACGAGTCGTACATCTGTGACATTCACAGGTGCTGTGAGTGGTGAGGATGTGCCACTGTAGGCGTTGTCGAAATATTCGAAAAGACTCGATGAAGTCGCATTTTTTATATTATACGCCAAGGTTGAAAATGTCTCTTGAGCGGAGCTATATGCTAGTGGGGACCCTGTCGGTTTTATCGTCCCCTTCTGTAGAAGGGTAGATGAGATGAAGTATCTTATCTGTTCTTGTTGACCGTCTGCGTCGATATCACTGAAGAAAGTCACACTGCTTGTCGCAGCTTGCACGATAGGGTATGAGCCGTTACTCCCTGGTTTCGCAGAGCGGAGCTCTTTCACCATAACTCGGAGTATAGAACGAGCATCTTGTGCGCTCTGCAATGAGTCGCTAGAAGATTTGTTGTATCCGATAATATTTACCTGAAATTGTGATACCACGATCATGATCACGCCGAGTATACCGACAGCGACTAGGATTTCTATTAGGGAGAATCCTCTCGATCGTATTCTAGAATTGTAAAAAGATGACTTCATAATTATGGAGATAACGTTATTATTTTTTCTATCCAGTCTGTAGATACAGAAGCTGTACTTTCGTTGGTAGTATATCCGGTCTTACTCACAGAGATGTCGTACGTACCATTTGAAAGTCCGGTGAAGACTACTTGTCCTGGAGGAGTACATGACGAAGTATAGGTGAAAGCTATATCTGAAATATTTGGAGTAGAGGCATCAGACTCTGTAGAAAGAAAAACTTTGTAGCGCAAGAATCGATCATTATTATGGATAGGATTTATCGTCGAATCTGCCACAGTATAGTATGTGGAAGCTGTTCCGTCTGGTCCTTTATAATCCCATGTAGTAGTTGCTGTTATCTCTGCATTTGTAGCGATCTGGAATCTCACACTATTTGCCCCAGTACTAGGTGGTTGGTCTGTGGGAGACCATACCAGATTGCCGAAGTTACTGAGAGAACCTGTGTCTATACTAGAAGATTCTATGGTGCCATTTAGATTATAAGTTCCGAAAGAATTTTTTAATTTTAGCTCACCACTAGGACTATCTGTGTCTACACTTCCATCATTATAGAAATATTTTGTAACATCTGTATACATATCTTGGCCTTCACCACCAGACCAGTTCGTCTGATTTATATATCCCCTATCAGTCACTTGTGTAGAATCATAGACTCCATCTATTTTCACTTGTACAGTTGCTCCAGTGACAGGTAGTCCTGTACTACTATCTTTCACTGTCACCAGGAGACTCTTCGGATTCTTCGGAGCTACTATGAGATCGACATCTTGGGTGCTGTTGGGATTCACAGCTACCGCATTCAGAGGATTCACACCGATGATATCGTAGACGCTATCGATGCCATTTATAGTATATGAATCCCATTCCATCGAACTATTTGAGTACAGACCGCTTCCATTCGTCGCAAGATCTTGGGCATATTTCACTATACCGTCACCGATACTTTTTGACCCTGTGAGAGAAAAATCAACATTACCTATTGCTGTACATGTCGGACTCACACTAGATATAGAGAGGTTGCTCAGACGATCTATGGCGAGACTCACTTGTGTGACTTGTTGGATGAGGATGGTGGCATCTGGTTGAGCGGGGTCTGGATTCGCCGGCGCATTCGGCATATACGTCCGAGCAGTAGAATATCCTGACTTGGAAACAGTTATATTATAAGCATTTACGCCAGGAGGCACATCTACGACTTGCAACATTCCATTTACATCTGTCTCATCATCGATCACGATCGATGGACTCACAGTATTATTTACAATATGCACATCTGCATTCTGTACAGGTTGACCGTTCGCATCGAAAACTCTGACGAAAAGTGCGCCATTTGTAGAGGCTGTCTCCAGATTTTTCGGAGCTACATTCGTCGTCAGGTTTATCGGAGTAAAATTTTTACATGTAGGACAATCTACTTGCACCTCCACGAGTTTATTATCAGCAGGAGACAAGTCATTTGGATTCCCCCCTATTGTCCCATCGGCAGGTATGTCGATATTGCGTATCGTAGTTGTAACGACGAAATCGACACCAGAACGATTTAGATTTTGTACATGAGGAATTTTTCCATTGGGAATACCTGTCACTTCTCCAACATCAGCATAAGATAGATTGCGAACTATCTCGAATTGCTCGTTGGCAAGATTGAGTGCCAGTATTTTGTATTGATTTAAACTTATAAAAATAAAAAGACTTGTATATGCCTGGTATACTGCAGTCGATACCACTAGGAAGACCGCCACACCCACAAGAGTCTCGATGAGAGTGAATCCTTTATATATAGATTTTCTGCACATCATATTGTATTGACGAGTGAATACATCGGCGAGATCATAGCAACAGCGAAGAATCCTACAGCGGCAGCGATGATGATCATGAGGAATGGTTCTATGACCGTCGACATGTCTTTCGTCTTCTGATCCACATCGTCTTCATAGTATGAGGCTACACCCACCATCATCTCCCCTATCTTTCCTGTCTCTTCTCCCACATTTATCATTTCACTAAGGAAAATAGGGTAGAGCTTCGGATTGCTCGCGAATGTCTTCGACAACGGCTCTCCTTTTTCTACAGAGTCATATGCTTCTGCGAGAACAGCCTTGTAATAAATATTTTGTACTATGTCTCTGGTGATCCTCAATGCGTCTAGTATATCTATACCCGAACCGATGAGAGATGAGAGTGTTCTCGCTGTCCTCGCTACATTGACCTCTTGCACTAGATTGCCGATGAGAGGAATCTTCAGGATTATTTTATGCAATATTTTTTTACCACTCTCTTTTTTCGACCAGACAGATATGAAAGCAGAGAGAGCGATGATGACACCGAGTAGAGCTAGGAAATCGTGTTGCACGATATTACTTGCCCACAAGACGAACTTGGTAGATGCCGGCAAAGCGACATTTAGTTCGGTGAAAGTTTTCGTGAGAGTAGGCACAACATAGGTCAGCAATACTATAGCGATGATCACCATAGCGAACAGGATGACACCTGGGTAAATGAGGGCTCCGCGGACTCTCCTCTGTAATGTGTAACTTTTATCCATCTGCAGTGTGATGATACCTAGAGCCTCACTTAGGCTTCCACTCTGTTCTCCAGAAGCAACCATAGCTATCATGAGAGGTGAGAACATTTTTGGAAAAGATTTCATGGCATCAGACAAAGTTTTACCTTTACGAATCTCCTCGTTCAGAGTGATGATTATTTTTTTCACCGCCTTATTTGTCCCCTGCTTTTCCATGACAGATAATGCCTGTGACATCGAGAGCCCTGCTTTTATCATCGATCCTAGACTACGAGAAAAGTTTATCTTCTCTCGCATTTTTATAGAATTTAAAAATGGTAAAGAAAAATCCATGGATAGAGAAAATTTCTTTTTTTCTTCGACAGAGATAACCTCTTCTCCAGATTCTTTCAAGATTTTATAAAGTTCAAAACGATCTTTCGCGTCTTGCTCGCCTTTGTGGATTTCTCCACCTATTTTTTTTGCTTTGAATGTAAAATGTGACATATATTATTCTGACACCACTCGCAAGACCTCTTCTATGGTCGTGAATCCCTGAACCGCCTTGAAAATTCCATCTTCTATCATGCTCTGCATTCCCTCTTTCTTCGCTTGTATTTCGATCTCTTCTGATGTCGCACCTTTTATTATCAATTCTTTTATACTCTGAGTCACTTTCAAGACTTCATGTATACCCACTCGACTCTTGTATCCATCATCCTCTTTGCCAGAGACAGGTTTGAAGAAAGGAATTTTCTCCCATGAACTCACATCTTTTATCACCTTTTCGGTTTGCAATTGTTCGAGTACCCTTTTTAGATCGACAGATTTACCGAGAGTCTCTATCTCCGCTTTTGAAAGGAAATATTTTTCTTTGTTATCAGAGAGTCTGCGTACGAGACGTTGAGCGATGATGATGTTGATAGTTGAAACCAGGAGAAAAGGTTCGATCTTCATATCGAGAAGTCTCGGTATTGCTCCGGCAGCGCTGTTCGTGTGTAGAGTAGAGAGAACAAGGTGACCCGTGAGAGAAGCGTTCACCGCGAGAGCCGCCGTCTCGTTGTCTCGGATCTCACCCACCATTATGATATCTGGATCTTGTCGTACTAGAGTGCGCAGTCCAGAGGCGAAAGTGAAGCCGATTTCAGAATTCACTTGTGTCTGATTTATCCTCTTCATCTGGTACTCGACAGGGTCTTCGATAGTAGAAATATTTACATCCGGCTGATTTAAAATGTCGAGAATAGTGTAGAGAGTCGTAGTTTTTCCAGAACCTGTGGGACCTGTAGTAAGTATCATGCCCGTAGTCTGCGTCACCGCATGATGGATCTTTTCTAGACCATCTCCATGAAAAGAAAGGTATTCGAGAGTAAAACCAGAAACATTTTCGCGCAATAGACGCATGACTGTCTTCTCACCATAGTATGTCGGCAGTACAGATACTCGAAAAGAAACTTTTTCTCCATTCATGTCTACCTTGAATCTCCCGTCTTGTGGCAAGCGCTTTTCATCTAGTTTCAGGTTCGACAAGACTTTGATACGCGCAGTGATCGAGGGTTCAGCATTTTTCGGCAACACCATCGCATCATGTAGTAGTCCGTCTATGCGATATCGCACGAGTAACTCCATCTCTTGAGGCTCTATATGGATATCCGAAGCGTTTTGGAGAATAGCATGCTTGAGCAGAGTGTCCACGATACGCACCACCGGTATATCCTCTGCGATTTTCTTCAGATCTTTTTCTGAAACAGGATTTCCATTTTTAAGTCCTGCATCCTCAGCTATCGCCTTCAGTGTTGCAGACTCTTTTTGTATGAGATCGCCGAACTCTGCCTTGAGACTTTTCTGATACTGAATTATTGATTCTTTTATAGAGTCAGCATCTGTGAGGCGTGGCAGAATCTTGAGATTTACTTTCTTTTTTACGAAATCGATAGCAGAGAGATCATTCACATTTAGCATCGCCACCTCTAGTGTCGTATCGGTTTTTTTGAAAGCTACGACATTGTGAGTCCTGGCGACAGGTTCGGGTATGAGAGAAAGGGTTTCAAAAGGTATCTTGCGTCCCTTCAGATCGACAAATGGGATGCCGAGCACATAGGCTTGCATCCGACGCAGATTTTCTTCGGTGATTTTACCAGAGTTGACAAGGACTTCTCCCACACGACCTCCCTTTTTCTCTGCTTCAGCCATAGCAAGATCGAAGTCTTCTCGAGAGACGAGATTGGAGTCAATGATAAATTTATTCAGCTGTGAGTCTTCAACGAGCATTGGTATTATTATATCACGAACATATACTTTGCTTTTCCACTACGTATCTGCTATACTCTCCCCATCTGAAGTTCGCCGAAAGCGAACCATTTTTATTAAAAAATTCACAAAAAAATATGTTTGATTTAAAAGTAATTCATTCCGTTCTCCAGCAATTGGAGGACGAGCGCGGTATCCCAAAAGAAAAAATGTTGGAGGCTATTGAGCTTGCCCTCGCTACTGCTTACAAGAAAGAATATGGAAAAAAAGGTCAGATCGTTCGTGCGATCTTCGACCAAAACTCTGGAAAAGTAGAGTTCTACCAGGTCAAAATCGTGGTGGATGAGTCCAAAGTTATAATGGAAGATGAGATCGAGGAAGAAGTAGATCTAAAATCTATAGCCGAAGAGGACATCAAAGTTCGCTACAATCCCGAACATCATATCCTCCTTGCAGATGCAAAGAAGATTAAAAGGGATGCGAAGATCGACGATGAGATCGTCTTTCCTCTCGAGGAAAAAGGTGACTATGGACGCATCGCTGCGCAGACTGCAAAGCAGGTCATCATCCAGAAGATCCGCGAAGCAGAGAAGACCTCTGTGATGAATGAGTATGGTGCAAAAGATGGTGAGATCGTCTCTGGAACAGTGCAGAGGCTCGAGAGGGGTGCCCTATTCATAGACATGGGACGTGCTGTCGGTATCATCCCCTACGAAGAGCAGATTCCTAGCGAACACTACAAGCAAGGTGAACGTATACGTGCGTATCTCTATGCTGTAGAGGAAACTCCGAAGGGAATCCTTTTGAAACTCTCTCGTTCACATCCCAAGTTCCTAGAGAAACTATTCGAGGTAGAGGCTCCAGAGATCGCGCAGAAAGTAGTCGAGATCAAAGCTGTGGCGCGCGAAGCTGGTGCGAGGTCAAAGATCGCCGTGCATTCGAATGATAGTCATATAGATCCTATAGGTTCACTCGTCGGGCAACGCGGTGTGCGTGTTTCCACAGTTATGAGCGAGCTAGGAGGAGAAAAGATTGATATCATAGAGTGGAATGCAGATCCAGAGAAATTCATAGGTGAAGCCCTATCGCCAGCGAAGATAGTCTCTATGACTCTCATAAAGGAAGAGAACAGAGCGATCGTCAAGGTAACAGAAGACCAGCAATCTCTCGCCATAGGTAAGGGTGGACAGAATGTCCGTCTAGCAGCCAAGCTCACAGGTTGGAAGATCGATATACAGTCAGCGGGTGTAGGAAGTGTGTCAAAAGAGAATAAAGAGGAGTAAAAATAAAATTAAAATAATAACCATCAAAATATTATGAATATGCTACACGATGTAACTCCTGGAACAGCCGACAAGATGAATGTCATCATCGAGATTCCAAAGGGTTCAAAAAATAAATATGAGATAGACAAAAAGACAGGTCTCATAGCTCTCGATAGGGTGAATCATACTTCTCAAGACCTGCCTTTTGACTATGGTTTCGTCCCACAGACCCTATGGCACGATGGGGATCCACTAGATGTTGTCCTTCTCACTACATATCCCCTTTTCCCAGGTATTCTCGTACGAGCTAGACCAGTCGCCATCATGGGGATGCTCGATGCAGGTGAAAAAGATGATAAAATCATCGCGGTCCCAGTAGATGACCCTAGGTGGAACGATGTAAATGATCTAGCAGATCTCAATGCCCACACATTGCGAGAAATAGAGCATTTCTATTCAACTTACAAGAAACTTCAAGATAAGGAGGTTATAGTCAAGGATTTTGCAGATAAAACAAGGGCAAAAGAAGCTTTTGCAATGGGGATAAAGATGTACAAAGAAGCGCAAAAATAAGGTATAATACGAATAGGACCATATACGAGGTTTTTACTTATAATCAAACAACTATGAAATCAATATATAAAATAGCATCAGTATCTATAATCCTGCTCACGATGTGCGTTTTCTCTATCACAGTGCAAGCAGAGGAGACCGGAACAAATGGCTCAATACGACCAAATATCAAAGCCCAGATAGAAAATCGTAAGGAAAATAATAAGGAAGTTCGTACCAATATCTTGGAAAGGCGTGAACTTAAGAAGGAGGTGAGAAGTGAAGTAAAAGAGATGCGAGCTGAAATAAAGGATATGCGTGCAGAGACAAAACAAGAGATAAAGGCGATGAGAGCTTCTTCTACAGAGATGTTCAAGAGGACCAATGGTGAAGTGCGCAAGGATATTGCAAAGAAGATGGAGTTGCGAGCCTTCGAGACTCGAAAGAACGCCCTCGTAAAGGAATTGAATTTTTCATTGACGAATCTTTCTAGTATCGTGATCCGTATCGAAGCTAGAATTACCAAGGTAGAGAGCGAGGGACGAGACATGACAGAGGCGAAGGCTCTCCTCGTAACTGCAAAAGAGAAGATAGAAAAGGCAAAGACGGATGTAGCCGCATTCCAAGCCTTGAATATCACACCTATCACGAACGGTACCTCGACTAATCCTTCAGAAATAGAACTCACGAAACCTCGAGTACTAGGTGATACAGCTATAAAGAGCGTAAAAGAAGCTCGAGATGCTCTACAGAAAGTAGTAGTCGCGATAGCTCATGCTATGGGTGTGAAGAGTGAGACCAACCCTTCATCTGAGACCAATTCAACAAATTAATTATTTAATAAAGTAAAAATATGGATATAAATACACAAAACTCAAGTGGAATGATGAACGGGATGCCTCCAACTTCACATACAGAGAAGAAAGTCGGTCCGATAGTAGGAGCACTCATCATAGTATTGGTCTTGATCATCGCAGCACTCTACTTCTTCGGACAGAAGCTAAATACCAAGATGGCACCTCAAGATGCACAGACTACAGAACAGAGCACCTCGGATATCCCCGCAGACGACATGACATCAGCCGTAATACAGGCAGATGACATAGCATCTATCGAAGCCGACCTAGGCGCAGAGCTTCAAGATGTAGATTATAGTTTCTAGTTTTTCATATTAGTCATACTGACATAACAACAGAAGACCGGGCACTCCGGTTTTTTGTTTGATTAAAAATGGTTAGGGGGTATAATTTACATTGGAAAAATTGGAAATGGAGATCTGGATGAATATATGTCAACATTGCGGATGTACCCAAGAAGCACATGATGATGGACTGGCCGAGATACCTACCACAGAGGGACAACGTCCTGTCCTTTGCAGACACTTCAGACCAAAAGGTGTCAAGCCCGAGATGGAGGCGGCTGTATCAGTCATGCAGAAACTGCCAGAACCTCAACTTTGTTCTCGGCGATGACGCCCGTTCTCACACCCCCGCGCTTTTCGGAGCGCTGGGGTTTTGATTTGCATTTTTTGGATAAAATCGTTAGACTGCTTTTCATGACAAAAACTTCAAATATGAAAATCAATAAGTTAGATAAGTCTCGCGTAGAGATTGTTGGAAGTGTGCCTACAGAGCATTTTGAATCTTTCCGAAAAAAGGCACTTCAGAATATCAATGAAGAGGTCACAATCGATGGATTCCGCAAAGGCAAGATTCCAGAAAGCACCTTAATTTCAAAAGTCGGAGAAATGACAATACTTGAGGAAATGGCACAACTAGCTATTTCCGAGGCGTATCCGAAGATTGTAGTCGAAGAGAAGATTGATGCCATAGGTCATCCAGAGATACATATTACGAAGATTGCTCTCAGTAATCCTCTTGAGTTCAAGATTGTAACTGCGGTAGTTCCAGAGACAAAACTCGGTGACTACAAAAAAATATCGAAAGAAATAATGTCTGTGAAAAAAGAAGTTGCTGAAGTTACAGAAAAAGAAGTTGATGATGCGATTTTAAATATCCGACGTTCACGAGTGGATCATAGTGGTCATGCTCATGAGAACATATCTCCGGAAGAACATAACAAGTTGGTGGATGCTTCCCTGCCAGAAGTCACGGATGAATTTGTAAAAAGTCTAGGTAATTTCAAAGATATAAATGATTTCAAAGAAAAAGTAAAAGTCATGTTGAGTGAAGAAA
>CAYGFL010000009.1:23244-24024 GCA_964349165.1 uncultured Candidatus Saccharibacteria bacterium | reverse complement strand
GAAGTAACAGCCGAAGGCGAAACATTCGAACAGTGGATGAACGCACTCATGCCACATTATATGCAAGCTCATGCTGATGTGATGAATGACCCAAGCAAGACTAAAGAGGATCAGCAGAAATGGATGGTTGAAAACAAGGCACGATTTGATGCCGCTCCTGTAAAGTAGTTTTAACGGATATATCTTTTACCGTCTGCTTCAACTATATTTGTTTCTAACTAAACAAGTACAGATATTTTTCATATCCTTGAGCCTTCATATCTTCTTTCGGCACAAACAAGAGTGATGCTGAATTTGTACAAAACCTACGACCGCCCTCTTCTACAGGACCATCATTAAAAACATGTCCTACATGCCCAGCATCGCTTCGCACTTCGGTTCGAGTTGTAGACAATGAATTATCTGCATGAAGTGTTACAGAATCATCATCAATAGTTCTCCAAAAACTTGGCCAACCAGTACCGGAGTCATACTTATGAGTACTCGAAAAGAGAGGCTTCTTGGTTACAATATCGACGTAGATTCCTTCTGCCTTATTGTCCCAATATTTATTATTGAATGGTGACTCTGTACCGTTTTCAGCCACGACATGATATGCGAGAGGATCAAGATTCTTGAGCATCTCCGCTATTTCTTCATCGGTATAGTTGTAATCTGTTTTAATACTTTTCTTCATAGAAGTTGTTTGTTCAGTTTCCAGAAATTTGATGGCCGCATCTTTTGCCCATGTCTCCTCGACAAAACCAGCTCTGCCTGATCCTCTTTTATATCGCTCATAAT
>CAYGFL010000009.1:0-23234 GCA_964349165.1 uncultured Candidatus Saccharibacteria bacterium | reverse complement strand
TTCTTATAGTAATCCTGATGGTATTCTTCTGCTTTGAAGAAATTCTCAAACGACAATACTTCGGTTGCTATTGGTTTGTTGAAAAGTCCACTTTGTTCTAAACGCTTTTTAGAATCGACGACGGATTCTTTTTGCGCATCATTGTGATAGAAAATTGCTGTCGTGTACTGAAATCCCTTATCTGCAAATTGTCCCTCGGTATTTGTGGGATCAATATGGGACCAGTAGATATCCAGTATTTCTTCAGTGGAAATTACTTTTGGATCGTATGTTATCTGCACAGCTTCACGATGTTTGGTAGTGCCTTTTGAGACTTTAAGATACGAAGCATCCTGTTCATTTCCGCCTGCATAGCCTGAAACTGCATCTATCACTCCAGGATGTTCTTGAAAATATGCTTCAGTACACCAGAAACATCCGCCTGCTAAGGTAATGGTTTGGTAACCTTCGGTACTCATACTAGTTTCTTTGATCGAAGATTCTTTTTTCATATCTTTGGTCGCAAACCTTTCTATCAAACTATCTTCAAGCTGTATGGTCGCACCATATCCTGAATCGAGAATCAGTGTCTCTAATTTTTTATCGTAGCCGGTAAGAATGAGAATTCCGACAATTACAATCAGGACCCCGAATACTTGTTTTATTCTTCCTGTAGCTTGCATGTGCTCACTTACTTTATTTACAATTCTTTGTCCAAAGTAAGCAATGAGGAGTAAAGCTAGGGCCAAACCGAATGTAAATCCGAGCAGATACACGAATCCAACAAAGAAGCTGGCGGGTAGAGTGGTAGCGATAATAAAGAGATACGTCGGTGAGCAGGTGGTAAAGACAGGTCCGAGAGCAAGTCCGATGAGCATGTCGCCTTTATAGCTTTTCTTTTGATATCCAGCACCGACGGCTTTGTTGCTCAATATGCTCAACTTATTTACAAACGGAACCTTGGTCCAAAGCGATGGGAATGCAATTGCTAGACCAACTAATATAATCACTACTCCTGAAAAACTACTCCAAAATATTTGAGGAATGGCTATAAATAGAGTCGTAGCTTTTAGAAGAAGTGTAAAGATGATTACAGATATTGAGAGTGATCCGATCACAGTAATTGCTCGTCTCGATATTCTTTTTTCACCTGCTTCCGATGCCCCAATAACAATCGGCAGCAGGGGCAATATGCAAGGCGCTAAGACCGTAAATACTCCCGCTAAGATTGCTATAAGAAAGAAAATCATATTACTGTATTTGAGAGAGGAGATTATCAAGACTTCCGCCTCCACTCCACTTCTTAATCATATTTCCATCCTTATCAACCTGCACGAGTGTGTGCTGGTAAGTCACTCCGTATTTTTTCTTGAGCTCTGTCTCTTTATCATAATCAGTTTTCAGAATGGTCACACCTTCTGGAATTGATTTGAGATTACTTTCAATACTGGAGTTAAGTCCGCGGCATGATGGACACCAAGAAGCGTGGAAAAAGAGTACGACATCGCCAGTTTCGGCTCGTGCAATCTTGTCGGCGCTATATGCTTCGTATGAACCAGCTTTCATCATGGTGTCTGCTTTGTCCATCATGCTTGTCTGGTCTTTTTTCATCATATCGTCGCTACTCTTTTCCATCATTTTAGTATCTTCAACCTTATCCTTCATCATTACATCGTCTTTGTCATTCATTGATGCGTAGACTCCACCGACGATAACTACTAATGCGATGACTCCAATAATAATTCCTGTGTTTTTATTCATGTAAATAATGTTAGCTGTTAATTTCTAATATGCTTAAGTATATAAAATACAAAACACTATGTAAAGTCTACTTTACATAGTGCAAGTGGAGAACTCGTTTAAAGTGGTGGACTAGAGATTCCTATCGCTCCAGATGCGGGTACCGATCTTGGTCACTACCATGACAATAAGAGCGACCACAAGCCATTCATCAACAGCGTGAGAGTATCCTTGAACAATAATTCCAAGAATGAGGGTTGCTGATCCTGCAAGGAAGGCATTTCGGCCAGCCAGTGCTTTGTGCTGATCGTCTCGCTCATCCACCGCTTTTTCTCTGAGTATGAAGCTCGCAAATATAGCAAAGAGGACCAAAATAACAGCAAGCATGCTCATAACCATCATGTCCGGCATCCAGAAATGGAAGGGATTCAAAAGCAGTATCGCAGTCACGATAAGACCGATGGTAACAATTGATTCTTTGAGGTTATTTTTCATAGGCTATTTTGAATATTTTCTCGACAGGCATCTCAAAGAAACCAGCGATTTTAAGGGCTAGTAAAATTGAGGGTGTGTAGTTACCTTTTTCCAAGGCAATGATGGTCTGTCGACTGACGTTTACTTTTACCGCCAAATCTTCCTGGGTCACACCAGTTTCTGTACGAAGTTTGCTCACTTCATTTTTGATGTGTTCTGTCATACGTTTGGATGTTAGTGATTATATATTCCAAAGTTCAGAATGTAAAGTTGTCTTTACTTGTACTTCGCCATCTCTTTTTCAGTTGACTGCACAATCCCAAAGAACCCCTGCTTGATATTCGGTAGCCAAATGGCACGTGCCAATGTCTTAAAACATTACAACATCTTTTTGACAGTCACACCTCTATGTGCTAGTATACTTTTTGGTTCTTTTTAGTTCCAAAATGATGAAATTGAACAAGCTCTGCTGGGGCATCGCCCTGCTGATCCTGATCCACAACCTCAAAATGTGAGGTCATTCCGAACAACGGACTTCCCCATGCACCACCACCGAACACGGATATTCTGTGAACGGTGGTGCTTTTTTATTTACAAAAAAATGAATGCTTCTTCGGCATTACTATTGAAGTTAATCCGTAGATATGTGGTTTTACCTGTAATATCTCTCTGCTCTGTACGGCTAAAAGATATCACAGAGTATTTAATTAATTAAAAAAAATAATATGACAACAATCATCAATCCTCAAACAAATGGAGAAAATAGAACTTCTGGAGCAGACATAGTCTTAGGAATTATTCTGACTTTAGTTATCATTACCCTCTTTTTCCTCTATGTCGTCCCTCAATTTCGCCCTAGTACAAAAGCAGAGAGTGATAGTATAAATGTAAATATAAAACTACCAGAAAATGAGATTCCATCTCCGACAGTGAGTAATAAGGTTCAGTAGTTAAAATAATCCTCGTTGTTTTTATTTGTATGATGTAAAAAGTCCTGATATAATCGGACCATGCTTACTATCATCGCAATAGCCACTTTTATCTCCACTTTCCTGGGCGGTCTATTCGCCTTGAAGTTCAAGGATAAACTCCATCTAATACTCGGATTCAGCGCTGGAGCCGTCATAGGAGTGGCATTTTTTGACCTTATACCAGAAGCCATAGAGCTGGGTAGTTCCATGTACACAATATCTTCGATCACTTCCCTCTCTGCACTTGGATTTGTTTTCTATATGATTCTCGATAGGTTCGTGATGTTCCATAGTCATACTCACGAAGATGAGCATGCTGGCGCCACCCCTAGAGGTAAAATGGGTGCAGGTAGCCTCTCTATCCATAGTTTCCTAGACGGTGTTGCGGTAGGTCTCGCCTTCCAAGTCTCGTCTGCTGTAGGAGTCATAGTCGCAATAGCCGTCCTGGTTCATGATTTCTCTGATGGTATAAATACTGTCAATTTAATATTAAAAAATAATGGCACAAAAAGACAAGCCTTCAAATGGTTGCTCGCGGATGCCACAGCACCTATCCTCGGTATCATATCTACGCTTTTTTTCACTCTTCCTGAAGGCGGGCTTGGTGTAGTACTGGCTCTTTTCGCCGGTTTTTTCCTATACATTGGAGCTAGCGACCTATTACCAGAGAGTCACCACAGTCACCCTACTACATGGACTACTGTATCTACAATAGTGGGAGTCTTGGTACTCTATATCGCTATAAGATTGGCTCATATATAACAAAAAACCTCCTAAGAGGTCTTCTGTAAAGTAATTTTTAATTAAACTCTAAACAAAAATTACATTGATGGAGTGGAGGACTTGTCGCAACACTTGCAATCTGACTTGTGTGTGAAAACAGAAACGATGGCTGATATACCGACTAATACATATACTATCTGTGTTAGAGTAGAACCTTCTCCGAGAAGCTTTGTAACAAGGTTAAAATCCAAAGCACCTACCAATCCCCAATTGAGACCACCGATAACTAGTAGCACATAGGTAATGACGTGAACTGCTTTCATAATAAATTTTGTTAATTATTAATAATTTTGAACGACTGTATAAATTATACGCCTCTTGTACCGAACATACAAACATGGCTATCCACACCCTATCTAGCCTCTATTTTCTGCATAAAACGTTCAAAAAGAAAGGCTGAATCGAGCTCTCTCACTCTAAAATCAGAGCGTAGGACGATGATAGCTACAGGATATGTTATTCCCTTGTATTCATAGCGAAATAGAGAGATCATGCTCTCTTTCGCCTCCAGAGTACGTCCAGTCTTACCACCTATAAAATGTGGATCTAGTGGAAAGGGGTTGATAGTATTCCAAACGTGAGAACCATGTTCTGTGGTCGTCGCTAGAGTCACAACAGTCTGACGAGACAGATCTAGTAGTGCCGTCTCTTGTGTAAATAGATAACGAGAAAGTAACAAGAGGTCTCTAGCATTCGACATATTGTTAGCACTTAGTCCCGAAGGATCCTTGAATATTGTAGAGGACATACCGAGTTCTGCAACGAAAGAGTTCATTTTCGATACGAAATCTGCGTATCCGTAGGACTGTGCGAGAGCTTCTGCAGCATCGTTACTCGATTCGAGTAGCAAAGGATGTATAAGATCTGAAACAGTGAGTGTCTCTCCGAGTACCAACTTTCCAGCCTCACCATAACTATCAAGCATGCTTTGAGTGATAGTGATCTTCTGATCTGGCTGTAGATTTTTCAATGAGACAACAGCAGTCACGAGCTTGCTCAGAGATGCAATAGGAAATACCTTGCTCCCATTATGTTCGGAATATATTTCTCCAGTCTGGAGATTGGCTACTAGATACGCCTCGGCACTTACCAAAGGGCGTGGTGGTGGTGATGGAGGTTTTACAACCTCGACACTTTTTGGAACTACAGAACCTATCGCGTTGTCGATGATTTCAGGATCAATTTCTAAAGGAGGATACGAGTAAGGAATACTAGTCGGCGTAGGCTTTGCAATATTTTTTTCAGTACTTTTAACACCCTCATTCGCCGAGATAGCTAGGATAATGACTGCGATCGAAATTATCAAGAGACGTCTGATCTTGTACGATAATGGCATCCATATAGTATATCACCTGGTTACAGATATTGATGGAGTGATCTCCCCAGTGGAGCTCGCCGTCACTCGCCCCTCTGCGTCTTGGTATATCACATACTTCGTATCATAATCACTAACACTTAGATAATGAGCCCCAGTGGCACTAGGATCGTATGGTAAAACTGATACGTACGTCGGTACTACGCATGGTGCCAAGTCTATTCCATCAGTAGAAGTAGCGCTTTTCACTATCTTCGGTGTAGTGGGCAATGCCAAAACAGTATTTCCACACATAAACACACCTCTATGCTCTGCGATATTCTGACTTATGGAATTGAGTAAAGCATTCATGTTACTAACTCTCTGCGAATCACGAGCAAGCTTGAACTGCCTGGAGGGATTTATCGCTACGAGCACCACAGCCGCTAGTACTGCGATGATTCCTATAACAACCAAAATCTCTATAAGAGTAAAACCTCTTTTATATCTATTCTTCATTATTTTATTTAATTATTTGATAATAAAAGAAGTATATAGAAGAGAAATGAATTTTCGATGAAGATTTGATAAAGAAACGATAAAGATTAAAGGAATGTCTAATTTAGCAATAGAAAAATACTTTTTATGCAATATAAAAATGTGCGCAGTCAACTAAAAACTAACACCAACCTTCCTCTTTATCTCCAAAAGTTTTAGATTCGCCTTACTACGAGCCTTTTCTCCTCCTTCTTCTAGCACCTTTGCGACATAAGGTATATCCTGCATGAGGGTATGTCTCTTTTCCCTCATAGGTCCTACAAAATCCTCGATGTCCTGTATTAGGGCTTCCTTTAGATTTTTATATTTGCCTTTATTTTCTTCATAGAGTTTTTTCAATTCTCCTTCAGGTCTAAAGAGTTTGTGAATTTCATATACATTCGTAGGCACATCGAGAGATGAATCTGTCACTATGCTCATTACAGCTTTTTGGATTTCCTCACGAGAGGCGAAAAGTGGAATCGTATTTCCATAACTCTTGGACATCTTCTGACCATCTGTACCTGGAACGACTGCTACATCTTTCATTATCATATGTTCTGGAAGTTTGAATGTCTCACCGAAAATATTGTTAAATTTCTGCGCAGTATCTCGAGCGTATTCTACATGCTGTTTCTGATCCTGCCCTACAGGCACGACATCTGGCTCATAAAGGAGGATATCGGAAGCCATGAGCATAGGATAATTGAAGGTTCCCACACTTATTTCCTTATTCTTCGCTTCTGCATCCTTGAAGGCATGCGCTCGCATAAGGTAAGGCATAGTGGTTATGCTGTCGAAGATCCATGTCAGTTCTGTATGTGCAGATACATCTGACTGTTTGAAGATGACAGACTTTTCTGGATCAAGACCTATCGCCATGTAGTCTATAGCGAGATTGATAATATTATCTTTCATCTCTGCACCATTCTGGATAAAATTCAGCGCATGATAGTCTGCGATCATAAAGTAACAGTTGTAATCTCCGGTTGATAACAAATCAACGAATTGCTTCATCGCTCCAAAATAATTGCCAATATGAGGTCTAGCTGTCGGCTTCACACCAGAAAGTAAGGTCTTTTTCATAGGTATATCATATCAGTATTTTAAATATAAAAAAAGCCGACCCAAGGTGTGTTCCTTGGGCCGTCTGAGTGTCGGGTTACTCACGATGGAGTGGGTTGAAATGATGGATCGAAATCATGGGACAGGGATACAATCTTTGAAATGGCGACGACGATCTCATCATCATCAACAATGACCCTGATTTCACCATCAGTGACTTGGTACAGTTCACCTCTGACTGGTTCACCGCCTTCATCGGTCACCACAGACACGATGATCTTGGTATCTTGACCGTCACGACGAATGATTTTCAGTTGTTCCCTGATATCCTTCGGATCAGTAGTTTTCATAGGTTTTTATACTAAGACTGTGCTGACACAAATACTACAATACTTTCATATACTACGCAACCTTATTCTCATCCTTAACCCAAATAAGATAGAACGCTGGCACTAGGAAAAGTGTGAGGAACGACGATAGTGCTAGCCCGAAGATGATAGTACTACCGAGCGCTTGCCAGAACTCATTCGAGAGAGTTACAGGGATAATACCGGCGATAGTACATATCGAGGTGATGAAGATAGCTTCTAGACGAGCCTTTCCTGCATCTACCACAGCATCATCGAATGGAATACCACTATTGATATTTATATTTATTTTATCAACAAGGATAATTGCATTCTTCACAACTATTCCAAAAAGTGCTAGGACACCGATCAATGCTGGAAAGCTTAACGGCACATTGAAGACTGCCATGCCCATGAAGACCCCTATCAATGCTAGTGGTATAGGCACAAGGACGATGAAGGCTTTGCGGAAAGAGTTAAATTGGATAACGAGTGTAGCGACGATGAGCATGAGAGCTATCACCATGGCCTTCAGTATCGAGGCTACAGACTCTGCATTTTGTTCGTTTTCTCCTCCATAGACTATCGAGTAGCCTTGAGGTAGAGTGTACTCTTTTATTCTCTTTTGGAACTCCACAACTATAGCTTGTCCATTTGTACTCGCATCTACACCAGATGATAGTAGTATCATCCTTTTCTGATCGACTCTAGTTATCACATCTACTGCCGGTTTCAGCTCTATGGTTGCTACATCTTTCAAGAAGACAGATTCTTTTCTAACATTTAATATTTGTAAATTTTGAATTGAGGCGAGATCTGGAATCGATGACGTATCGAAGACTGCGATAACTTTTATCTCCTTTTCATCTTTGACAATATTTGTTATCTCCATACCAGCTATGGCTGTGCGTAGGACAGATCCCACATACGCGGCACTGAGATTATTCTGCTCGAGCTTTATAGGATCGAGAACGAAAGTGTATTGTGGAACAGAATCTTTCTGCGATACATTTATATTCACAACTCCAGGTATCTCGGACAAAATATTTCTGAAATCTGCGGATATGTTCGTCAATATATCTAGATTTTCTCCAGTTATCCTAGCTTCGAAAGCAGAACCGGATGGAGGACCTCCTGCTAGAGATGCGACTTCCACAGTCAGTCCAGGTATACTTTCAGTTATAAAATCTTTACGCAGAACATCTGCGAATTCGTAGGACTTTATCGAACGTTCATCTTTCGGTTTCAGAGTTATAGTGATCGACGCGAGATTTGCAGATCCGCTACCACCGGAAAATGATCCGCCATTTACACTTCCTCTACCTACGATTGTAGAATAGTTGGCAATATCAGTATATTTTAGAAGTCTCTCCTCGACTTGTCTCGACAGTATGTCTGTCTCACCGAGCTTCACACCCACAGGAGCTTTCATATCTATATATACATAATCTTCATCTGAAAGTGGGAAAAATTCAGTTCTCACCACACCTGTTGCTACCAATCCCACAGAGAATATAAAAAGCAGAATAACAGATGTCACGACTCTCCTTCTCCATTTTCTATCCAAGATATATTGCCTAAAATATTTTTCATATATAGGAAGTATGAGATGAAAGTCCAAAATCCCATGCATCAATCTTGCAGAGAAAGTCTCGTGCTGTCTCATACCTTGTTTCAGAAGTTTATCTTTTATCAATTCATCACTTCCCCACTCTTTTTCCATAATCTTGGCATTTTGAATCAAGATCTCTTTACCTTCATGTAGACCAGTACGACGATTTTTCTTCTCATACCACCAGATGAGATAGACTTCGATAGCGAGAGCTAGTACTCCGATGGAAATCTCCAATATTCCACCTATGTAGAACATGATACCTGCAAGAAATATGAGTAGTGCTTCGATGATAAAGAAGAAACGCCTGGTCATGCGTATACGCTCGAGAACTGCCGCTAGTGGATGGTTCACCATAAGCGCGATGAAAAGAGATGCCGTCAGAGTAATGGAAATAGTCACAGGAATAGATTTCAGATATTCACCGATAATGCCTGTAGCGAAAAGTAATGGTAAAAATGCCCAGACAGTAGCTAGAGTGGTCGTAGTCAGTACCCATTTGAAATCATTCAATACCAATAAGACGGCTTGTTCGGGAGTAAATTTTCCTGTATTCAAATATTGTTTTGTAGCAGAGACGACCACGATAGCATCGTCGACTAGTAGTCCGAGCGCCAAAATAAGAGAAAAAGAAGAGAGAAAATTGAGAGTCATATCTAGCATTAGAAGCACTCCGAAAGACACAGAGAATACCAGAGGTATGGCGAGACCTGCAACGAAAGCCTCTTTCAATCCTACGATGAGAAATAGTATAAGAGCAACGAGAAATACTGTGAGTAGGAAGTCGTGACCGAGTTGCGAGAAATCTTTCTGTACGAGATCCGCCATGTCCATAGAGACATCATAGGTTACGCCAGGAGGAAAAGTGGCTATGGTTTTTTCTACTGTCTCTCTAGCATCTTTTACAGTATCTAGGATAGATGATCCTTGGCGTTTTATGATAGAGATCGTGACAGAGTTTTTCGGTTCAGATCCAGCAATAGAGAATCTCGACAACGAAGTTTTCTTTATTCCAGTCTCCCTCACTTTGGCGACATCTTTTAAAAGTACTGTTCCACCAGTAGATGTATGGGAGACTGGCACACGAGACAATTCTTCTAGAGTGTCGATTCCGGCATCCGAACGTATCGGTACGACGAATTTATCTGTCTCGAAGCTTCCTGCTGGTACTGCTGTACGCGCAGATATGATAGCTTGGTTCGCCTCATTTAAAGTTATTCCATAGAATGCTAGCTGATCTGGTACATACGCTACTTCGAACTCTTTCTCTTCTCCACCAGATACTTGTATCTCTCTCACTCCGGCTATCTTTTCAAGCTCAGACTCTATCTTTTCTGCATAAGTTCTCAAGGTAAATCCATCGTAAGGACCAGTGATAGAGATAGACCAGATCGGGGTGTCGTCGAGAGATACTTCCATAACTTGAGGATCTTCGGCTTCTTTTGATATCTTCGGCTTTACACTATTTACCTTGTCACGCAGACGACGTATAGAATCCTCCATATCCTGCTTTGCATCGAACTCGACCTGTATAGAAGAAAACGAATTCATGGAGCTCGATGTGATCTTTTTCAATCCCTTTAGACCAGAGAGTTCGGCCTCGATCTTCTTCGTCACGAATTCTTCTACATCGGCTGGAGAAGCGCCAGGATATACGGTGCTTACTATACCTATTGGTATTTTTACTTCCGGATTTGATTCGCGAGGGAGTTTTATAAAAGAGTATACTCCCCACGCAGATATCATGATAATCAGCAATATCACAACACGAAAATTTTTGACAAAGAAATTCAACCACATATTCTGTAGTTCAGGTCGAAACTCTAGTTTTTCCAAATATTTTGTATCGGAAGAATGTGCGTTATCTTTTTGTGACATCTTTGGGTTTTTTATTATTCCGTTCTCACTTTTTCACCTTCTTCTAGTCCATATACAGGTGAGATGATTTTCATATCATCGGTGAGACCACTTTTCACCTCCACGAAGTCACCTTTTACTTCACCGAGTACTACCTCATTCTTCACAACTTTTGATTCTGCATCTATAGTATAGACATATGCACTGCCTGGTATTATTTTAATATTCTGAATAGGTAAAATGTATAAAGAGCTAGACTTCGTAGCACTATCTGTACTGCGTATTTTGACAGACACATTTTGTCCTATCACTAGTTTACGCATATCCTGACTATTTATGAGAATTTTCACTTGTACTTTTTTATTTAATTGACTCAGACTCGGAGCGACGCTAGTGACAGTACCAGCTATATTGCCTTGTATTGTGGCGCTTGCACCTTTTTTTATTTTATCGAGATCTTCACCACTTACATATGCCTTGACCTGCAATCCTCCTCCACCGACGATGGTGGTGATGAGTTGTCCAGGTGAAGCGAACTCACCTGTACGTAGTGGTAATTCTGCGATTTTTCCTGATATAGGGGCGATTATTATTGTTTTCGCCAATTGAGCCTCGAGATTCTTGACCCCAGCTTCGGCACCCGCGACTTGTGCTTGGGTGTTCGCGAGAGAAGCTCCAGCAGATGTGATAGCAGAGATGGAGCTACTCACTGTACTGCGAGCGTTGGTGATGGTTACACTCCAAGCATTCATAGCTGGGAGGTCTGTTGGCAAAGCGTTCTGTGTTCTGTTATTTATCGCTAGAGATATGACCGACATGAGAGCCGAGATGTCTGATAAGCTCACCTGTGAGACTTTTAATACTGCATCAATTTCTTCTTTTGTAGATTTATCGGAAAGTGTATCGACAGATTTTTTCCAAACTCGAAAAGTATTTTCAGCCATGTACCATCTAGCACTGAGATCATCGGCGAGCCTCCATTCTGTCAGAGATTGCTGAAGTTGGGATTGGGAGGTGTTACCTGTATATATGAATTGAGCCAATTGGGTATTGATAACGTCGTCTACTTTTTGATACGTCTCTCTGATTTTATCTACAGTCGATCTACGTATACTGTCGCCAGATCCTGTGGGATCTTGTCCTTGTATCAGGTTTAGATTTGCTTTCGCCTGGTCGAGTTGTGCTCTGATATCTGCGTTCTGCAATTCTGCGAGCACTTGACCTGTCCTAACATTATCTCCGACAGAAACATAGACACCAGATAGTGGAGCGGCAACCTGACTCTTTATATCGACTTGGGCTACAGACTCGACTATACCATCTGCAGATACAGTAGAGACGTCATCACGAAAAGATTGAGCTTCTATCAACACTACTTGTTTGGTATTCAGACCAGAAGTATCGCCATCTTTGTTTTGATTAGACATTCTACCTGCGATGACCATTACGATAATAGCGAACAGCGCTATAGCACTCGCGATAAATGTGTGACTACGTATATATTTTAATATTTTCATGTATGTCAATTATATCCCATCTTTCTTAAGTTCCTCTACCAACTTCTGAGCATTTTTCGACAGCTTCTTCGGCATCTTCACTTCTGTGACGATGAGTAGGTCTCCCCTATTTCCTCTCTCATCTGGCACACCTTTGTTCTTTACTCTTAGAATCTCGTGATGTGTAGTTCCTGCTGGAATCTTCAGTTCGATTTTTCCATCTAGAGTCTCGATATCCATAGTTCCACCGAGAAGTGCTGTGGTGAGTCTCAAAGGTAATTCCATGATGAGGTTATAACCCTCTTTGCGGAAGACTGGATGCTTCTCCACCCAGATCCGTACGATGAGATCGCCTCGACCACCTTGACCTTCTTCCCCTTTTCCTTGTACACGCAGACCTTGTCCGTTCTCGATACCAGCAGGAATAGTGACTATAAGTTTTTCTTTGTTCACAGTTATCTCCTTTTTCATACCGAAAATGGAGTCTTTGAAACTTAGTTGGATGTCTACTGTTATAGTCGCTCCTCTGCGAGGTCTCCTACCACCACCACCGAAAAAGTCACTGAAGATATCGCCAAGATCGAACTCGAAGCTCTGACCATTAGCGCCAGTGAACTGGGAGAAGTCGAAGCCACCGAATCCTTGTCCACCACCGAACCCTCCTTGTCCAGGGTTAAATTGGGCTCCAGCAGAACCGAATGTATCGTACTGTTTGCGCTTTTGCTCGTCACCGAGTATCGAGTAGGCTTCGCTCGCCTCTTTGAACTTCGCAGACGCACTTTCATTGCCCTTATTCTTGTCGGGATGATGTTCGTGAGCGAGCTTACGAAAAGCTTTCTTTATGTCGTCCTGCGAGGCGCTTTTATCGACACCGAGGATTTTGTAGTAGTCTTTGGACATGTTTAATCACTTATTTCTTCTCCTTAAACTCCGCATCCTTTACATCCCCTTCCGGGCCTTTTGGAGCCTCGCCTCCTGGCTGTGCGCCTGGTGGTGTCTGCTGCATATACTGCCCTATTTTCTGCAACTCTCCTGAAAGCGCTTCGGTTGCAGTTTTCAATCCCGCTGGATCATTCGATTCTTTTCTAGTCTTCACATCAGCTATCTTGTCTTCGATAGTCTTGCGCAATTCTGCTGGCACCTTCTCACCTGCATCTTTTAGAGATTTCTCTGCAGTGTAAATGAGTTGTTCAGAAATATTTTTGACTTCTATCATTTCTTTTTTCTTTGCATCTTCTACCGCATTGGCTTCTGCATCTTTTTTCATCTTCTCTACTTCTTCTTTTGAGAGACCTGATGAAGCAGTTATTTTAATTGAATTGGCTTTTCCACTCGCTTTATCTTTTGCAGTCACATTTAGGATTCCGTTTGCATCGATGTCAAAAGAGACTTCGACTTGTGGCTGACCGCGTGGAGCTGGTGGGATACCGTCGAGGATAAAGCGACCGAGGGATTTGTTGTCACCGGCCATTGCACGCTCGCCTTGGGTGATATGGATCTCTACAGATGTCTGATTGTCCGCTGCTGTAGAAAACACTTGTGATCTCTGTGTTGGAATTGTTGTATTCTTTTCGATGAGTTTTGTAGCTACGCCTCCCATAGTCTCGATACCGAGAGAAAGTGGGATCACGTCCAAAAGGAGAACGTCTTTGACATCCCCTCCTAGAATACCTCCTTGGATAGCAGCTCCAACCGCAACCACTTCGTCAGGATTCACGCCCATATGAGGCTCCTTGCCGAAGAACTCCTTCACAGCTTTTTGCATAGCTGGCATACGTGTCTGACCTCCCACTAGGATGACTTCATGAAGGTCACCCACCTTGAACGGAGATGCATCCATTGCTCTCTTTGTGATAACCATGGCACGGTCTATGAACTCCTTCGTCAGCTCCTCAAGCTTGGCCCGAGTCATAGTGATTAGAAGATGTTGAGGACCATCTACTCCAGACGTAATGAAGGGTATATTTATTTCAGTCTGCACAGCTGTCGAGAGTTCGATCTTCGCTTTTTCTGCAGCCTCGTCTAGACGCTGAAGTGCGAGAGTATCTTTTCTCACATCTACTCCAGAAGTCTTTTTAAATTCATCCGCGAGCCAATTGATAATCTTCTGGTCAATATCTTTTCCTCCGAGGTGGGCATCTCCGTCAGTAGATTTTACTTCCACAACATCATCGCCAACTTCTAGAACAGAAACATCGAATGTTCCTCCACCGAAGTCGAAGACTGCTATCTTCTCATCTTTCTTTTTATTAAATCCGTAGGCGAGAGCGGCAGCTGTCGGCTCGTTGATGATGCGCTTCACATCTAGCCCCGCGATCTGTCCTGCATCTTTTGTAGCTTGTCTCTGGGCATCGTTGAAGTACGCAGGTACTGTTATGACAGCTTCTGTTATTTTTTCACCTATGCGAGCTTCGGCATCATTCTTTAGTTTTGTAAGTATCATTGCAGAGATTTCTTCTGGTCGATACCACTTCTCACCCATCTTTACTTCGATGCCTCCTGTCGCAGATTTTTGCATATCGAAAGGCACAGATGCGCGATCTTTCTGCACTGCGGGATCGTCGAAGTTATGACCGATGAATCTCTTGATCTGATAAATTGTATTCTTTGGATTAGTAACTCCTTGTCTTTTTGCAAGAAGACCAACCATTCTTTCGCCTGTTTTAGATTGGGCTAGAATCGAAGGAGTAGTACGAGCACCTTCAGCGTTTTCTAAGATCTTGGGTACACCTCCTTCCATTACTGCAATGGCGGAGTTGGTGGTACCGAGATCGATTCCGATAATTTTAGACATGATGATTTTGATTAGTGATTATTAATTAATGATAATTGAATTAAGTTGACAAATAAGTAAATAATGATAATGTCTCAACTATGAGTGATCTTTATAATCGTTTGGATTCCCCATTTAAAGAGGGTGCTTCTGTGGTCTTTAAATCAATTTATGCTTGTGCCAGAAATGGTTCTCGAGCACGAATCGCTGAAGTCAAAGACGGACTACCGGATACAACCATCTTCCCTTTGGGATTGGCTTACCGAATACAGTACGAGGATGACTTGAGAGAAACATGGTGCAGAGTTGATGAACTCATTGCCATATAAATCTCATGTTCACCATTGCGACCATTCAAACCGGTCGCCTTTTATTTTACACAGCCGGCGCTCTTGTAGGTTGTGAATTAAAAAAGAAAAGTGAATCAAAAAGTGAAATCTTTGGAGAAAAAGATGGAATGTAGGTAAAAGTTGTTGGAGATTTTTGTAATGAAATAGGAAGGCAAATCGGAGCATCTTTCACAACAGGCTCTGCAGAGATCATCTGCGCTTTCACTTCCCCATTTACGAGGGCGACAAGGAAAACAACCTTGTACTGCTTGCCGTCTGCAGAGGTCAAAATCTTGGTCACGAATTGTGAGCGGAGTTGGGGGGTTAACATGGTTCTTATTATATATACAAAAATCTACTTGTCCAGCTATTTCCTCTCCCCCACCTTCACCTTCGGCGCTTTCACTATTTTACCATTTAGAGAGTAACCCTTCTGAATAACAGTAGTTATGATATCGCTTTCTTTTCCATCCTCTATTGCCTCATCTCTCATCGGATCAAATTTCTGACCTATTGGATCTATCTCTTTCAATCCATGATCTTCTAGAACTTTTTTTAGTTGAGTGGCTATATATTCCACACCTGTACGCCAATTTTTATCCACCTTCTCCCAGACTTCCTTATTTCCCATCGCCATATTGAAACTATCGAGTACAGGAAAAAGCTCGGAGATAAGTCCTTCGTTAGAATATTTTATAAAATCTTTCTGTGACTCTTCATCTCTCTTGCGGGCATTGATGAATTCTGCCTTATCCTTCTGCCAACCAGTGAGGTACTCTTGTTTTTCAGCAAGAGCTTTTTTCAATTTTTCTCGCAAATCTTTTACAGCAGCTTCTGTATTTTCCTCAACCACTACAGAATCATCAATATTTTCATCTACTTCTACCTTTAGTTCATTGTCTTCATTCATATATTCTAGTATACGGATTACAAGAGATTTTGCAACGAAAAAGCCCCACAAGATATAGACCTCTGGAAATTCCAGAGAAATATATCATGCGGGGTTGGTTGTGATGGTGCGATAGCCGTGAGGTTGGAGTCTCGATTCGAGGATTTTGAGTTTATGTTCGAGTATGGTGATGACTTCACTATCACCCTTCGCTTTTTCAATACTCAACCTCAGAGACATGATTGCAACTCTGTACAAATGATATTTTCCCGAAACGCCGAAGTCTCTGGGATTGATCAGAAACCAGAACATCAATCTGCAGGATTCATCGTAATGCTCAAGGGCATCTCTGTCTCCCCATGCATGATGTAAACGATTCAGATTGAAGATGAGGGTTTGGATCGCTCTTTTTCTCCTCACCATGTATCCAGGTAGAAGTAAGATTGTGGCGATGAGCATCACCAACAAAAAAATGGCAAGATTTATGGTGTTCATGCTGGTCTAATACTGCCACAAATACAGAAAATCCGCCATAGGGCGGACTTCTTTTATCTCTTACTCCACTGAGGACTCTTTCGAGCTTTCTTGAGACCGAATTTGCGTCTCTCTTTTGCCCTAGGATCTCTCTTGAGGAATCCTGCTTTCTTGAGCTTTCCACGTAGCTCTCGGTCATATTCGATGAGACCACGAGCGATACCGTGTCGCAAAGCATCGGCTTGAGAATGTATACCTCCTCCCTTTAGAACGGCGGTAATTAGAAACTTTGTAGTAGTAAGTTTTGACGTTGCTAGAGATTCACCCGCGGTTAACTGGAGATCTTTTGTAGGAAAATATTCTTCTAGAGTTTTTCCGTTTATCTCGTATGAAGTTTTCGCTGTCGGAGTCATGCGGACACGAGCACTCGATGTCTTTCGGCGACCGATAGTCTCTATATAACGAGTTGTAGTTTTTGTAGGAGTCATATTATTCAGAAATTGTTAAATTTTTCATCATTGTCTTTCTCAAGCTATTCGAAGGCAACATACGGTATACTGCACGCTTGAAAGCCTCTACTGTACCCTTTCTCTCGATAAGGTCTCCTAGAGTCTCTGTATTGATACCACCTCGAAACCCTGTGAATGTCACGTACTTCTTGTCTTGCTTTTTCTTCGTATCGATAGAGGATTTTGCGCAATTGATTATGGCAACTTTTACATCTGGAGCGAGGTTACGTGCGAACTTTACAGAATTTTTACCGATGAGATATACCGCCGCTTGGCTTGCGACTCGTCCTATCTTTTTACCCTGTGCATCTATAGTGTAATTCTTCATGATATTTATTATACAAATTCAATCATAGCCATAGGCGCTGCGTCAAGCTTGCGACGTGGCAACTTGATGATCCTCGTGTATCCACCTTTTCGATCTTTATATTTTTTCGCTAGATCTGTAAATAGGACTTTGGTCTCTCTTTCTCCATGGACTCGAGAGATGACTAGTCTTCGTGATGCGAGAGTTCCTGTCTTCGCCTTTGTTACGAGTTTTTCTACAAAAGGACGTAGAGATTTTGCTTTTGCGAGAGTTGTAGTGATCCGTCCCTCATTTATCAGGTTGCGTGAAAGAGAACGTATCAGAGCGTCTCTCTGGTTCATTTCTCGTCCGAATTTTCTTTTTGAGGAATGATGTCTCATGTTATTTTAGCGTAATATTGTACTGTGAAAGCACTTTCTTTATCTCTTGTATACCCTTGCTACCAAGACCCTCTATATCGAGTATATCGACTTCCTTCTTGCGAGCAAGTCCGCCGATAGTACGAATATTGGCATTGGCTAGAGATTTTACAGTTCTTGGAGAAAGTCCGATAGCATCGATACGAGTCTTCATGAACTCTACATCGAGCTCATTTTTTGATCCATTTAGAGAAGACGATTCTTTTTCTTCGACTTCTTTTATCTCAGGAACCTCTTCATCTTCTTTGAAACCGATAATAGACTTGAGTTGAGAGATCATGAGAAGTATGGAGCTTTCGAGAGCTTCTTGTGGAGTGATGGTGCCGTCTGTCTCGATAGATATACGTAGGCGATTGAAATCTGTTCGATCACCGATACGCATGTTTTCTACTTCATAGTTTACTTTGCGAATCGGGGTAAAAGTGGCATCTAGAGCGATAGTTCCTATGTCTACTCGGTCTTTATTCAGAACTTCTTTTGGAACATATCCTAGACCTTTTTCCACAGTTATCTCCATATCGAGCTCTGCGGATTTGTCTGTAAGATTGGCTATCACAAGTTCTGGGTTCAAGATCTCTACCTGTCCTGGGACATCTATATCTTTTGCTGTTGCCTCTTTTATACCCTTCATTTTTAGATTGATAACCTGTGGTTCGTCTGTAAGGAGTTTTATACGTAGACGCTTGAGATTCAAAAGTATTGTAATAACATCCTCTTTTACACCGTCTATAGATGAGAACTCGTGTTCTACACCTTTGATCTTTACTTTTGTAACAGCAGCACCAGGAAGTGAGGATAGGATAATTCGGCGAAGGGAATTGCCCAAAGTATGACCATAGCCAGGATAAAATCCGTCGATTTCATAAATACCGCTAAAGCCATCCTCTCGGATGATCTTTGGCTTTGATGGAACTATGATTGTATGTGACATATGATTATTAAAATTTAATGAATAATTAAATAAATTTGCCGTATTACCTACTGAAAAATTCCAAAACTGTTCCAACACTGAACAAAAGCTCGCTCTGCGCCGCATGCGGAATGCCTTCAACTGTGATCTCCTTCTTATCGAAGTCGAGCTTTAGCCAACTTGGGAGTTTGACAGTCTTGAGCTTTTCATCAAGCGATGCAAAGAGAGCTTTCTTCTTACTTCCTTCACGAATACCTACTACGTCACCTACTTTGATCTGATACGACGGAATTGTCACTATAACACCGTTTACAGTGAGATGTCCATGGGAGGTCATCTGTCGAGCGGCTTGTCTCGTCGGAGCGAATCCAGAACGCAATGCGACATTATCGAGTCTTCCTTCTAGTAGGCGTACGAGCAACTCGCCAGAATTACCTTTTGTCTCGATAGATTTCTTTACATAATTTGTAAATTGCTTGGAAGTGATACCGTAGCTGAAACGTGCCTTCTGCTTCTCGAGCATACCTAGACCGAAGTCGCTTTTTGCCTTTGGACGACCCTTTCCCTGACCACCCTTCTCACTTCTCTGACCTTGTCGGATAGCGTATTTTTGAGTTTGAGTTTTCTCAAAAACAGGGGCTCCAAGTCGTCGTGCTATTTTATATTTTGGTCCGATTATCATATATTTAAAAAATTATACTCTTCGTGGCTTCTTGGCCTGTGGTCCGTTATGTGGAACAGGAGTCGCGTCTTTAATAGAATTGATAGTTACACCTTTTGAAATAAAACCTCTGATCGCAGATTCACGACCAGAGCCAACACCTTTTACTATGACGTCTATTTCTTTTAGACCAAAATTTTGAGCCTTGAGAGCGAGTGTCTCACCCACCTTCGCAGCAGCAAAGGGTGTTCCCTTTTTTGCACCTTTGAATCCTAGAGATCCGCTCGAAGACCAGATAACAGCTTGACCATCCTTGTCTGTTAGGAGAACCTTGGTGTTGTTATATGTAGATTGAACATGGAGTATGCCGAAGTCGAGCTTCTTGCGCATCGAAGCTTTTGGAGCTGTTTCTCCTTTTGCACCTTCCTTACCTTCAGTTGTAACAATTCTTTTTTTTCCCATGTTATTTTATTTCTTTTCCTCCTTCTTTCGTCCTGAACCCATAGTCTTTCGGACGTTTCCTCTTAGGGTACGAGAGTTGGTCTTGGTACGCTGACCGCGGACAGGGAGTCTCTTCACATGGCGACTTCCTCTGTAGGTTTTTATATCCTTCAGTCTCTTGATGTTAGAAGCGACCTCGCGTTTCAGATCTCCTTCGATGCGAAATGATTCTACTATTTTTCTTATCTCATTTTCTTGCTCTACAGAGAGATCTTTCGCCTTCATCGCTATATCAACTTTTGCTTTATTCAATATATATACAGAACGAGAACGTCCAACACCATAGAGTGATGTGAGGGCGATCTCGAGACGTTTTGAATCTGGAATTGTGATACCTAATATACGCATAAAATATAATTATCCTTGTCGTTGTTTATGTCGAGGGTTCGCAGTACAAATAACATATACGTAGCCCTTTCTACGTACTGTGCTGCACTTTGGGCAAATTGCTTTTACTGATGCTTTTACTTTCATAGGTAAACTAATATATCTTTTACAATCTTTTGCTGATTCGAGCACGACCACCATAAGAATCTAGGGTCAGCTCTACTTTGTCTCCAATAAGAACTTTTATCCTGTGCATTCTCATCTTTCCGGCGAGATATGCCATGACGATATCCTCTGTACCGTCTATCTTTACTTTAAAAAGCGTATTCGGCAACGCTTCGACGACAACTCCATAAACTATCTCATTTCCTTTAATTTGCACGTTCAGCTATCTTAACAAAAGCATTAAAAAAAGTCAATATACATAAGCCTTTTGGACTACTTCTTTATCTCAATCAAGATTTTATCTGCTGAATTGGGGAATGACCTTATCCAAAATGGTGTGATACGAGCGTAGACGTTCGAAATAGCTGGATAATGGGAGAATATCGTATTGCTCTGGTTCAGATGTGTGCCTTTTAGCTCGTTTTTCAAGGCCATTTCAGAGAATGTGCCTACCAGGGTCACTGCGCCCTTCAGTGTAAATATCATGGATGTGCCTTTTTTTGCAGAGAAATCTTTTGTATTTACCAGTACCAACTCGAGGTCTTCTACACCATCTGTATTGTAGGTCGAAGTTGGGAATTTATCGATCTCTTTTGTGGCTATAGATTTTAGGAATGAAGATTTTTTAAATATTCCTCCATAGAGTATTCCTTTCACAGATATCTCGGCATTTTCTTTATCTTTTGATGACGGCTCAGAAACTTCGTATTCGATCGTGTGAGCACCTTCAAAAAATATCGAATCTTCTGGAACAGAGATCTTGGCCTTCTCGATGAGATTCACTTTCAGAGAATCTTTTGCACTTTGAACAGCTTTCTTCTGTGCATCCGGAGAAAAAGTCTTTTTATTTCCGAGATAACCTCCAACTATAGCTGTTTTTGTCTTGCCGTAGACTGTTGTGTATTTGGGCGTACCTTTATATGCGACTATTTTCAATGCACCATCGTCAGAGAGTGACATATTGTAATTGGCGCCAGCTTGATCTGCTATAACACCAGCGGAAACAGAACCCGGAGTTCCAGATTTGGATTGTGGTATCACAACAGTCGCTGTTGTTCTATATATGAGACCAGAAGTGTTCGAGAGACGTGTGCCAGCCACGATTTTCTGTTGCGTGCTCTGGGCATTATAGAGAATCACTGTACCTTTTGCTTTGGTCTGGATCAATGGACCATCTGTAGCTGGTATGACTTTTTTTATAGTATCAGATACAGTGATCGTGTCGTACACCAATGATCTGGATTGTGAGGTAGTAGCACCCTCTTTGTACGCAGTGAATGTCGACGTATCTTTGATATCTATATTTGCGACTTTTGGAGTTACAGTAACGACAGCTTTGGAATATACTAGGGAAAGGGCAACAGCAATGACTGCGATTCCGACGAAAATTATGATGAATGCGACGAGGTAACTGGATATTTTGCTTCTTTTTCTAGGAGACTGATCTGGTGAGTACGACATCGAGCGCACTTTACGTATCCGCGGACGAGTCACTACTTCGCCGACAGAACGTATACTGCGTCTGTTATTTGGAACAATGTCTTGTACAACTTTTTTATCCATATACTTTTATATTTTTAATTATACCATATCACTAAGTGTTGAGATATATAATTCTAATAAAGGTGTAGATTTTTCTGTGACATCGAAACCATTATTCTTCAGAGCCTCATGGAATAGCGGGCAGTGTTCGCATCCAGATGCTATATATACCTTTCGAGGTAGTATTATTTCTTTACTCATCTGCTCTAGAGACTTGCCGAATTCAGCATGCCATCCCTTCATTACAGAAAGTAGTACTTTCTCGACGTGAGATCGATGTGTCTCATCTAGTTTGTCGTCTTCGTATAGAGCGAGAGTGGAGCTCGCTGTCTCTATGGCGTTTTTAAGTGAAGAAGCTATCTTTCTCACGAGAGTAGACACTCCAAAAGGAAATGAAGCTGTGTGCGAAGTGAATCCCTTTTTTATCACGACAATATCTGTGAGTTCCCCATGGACATGAGCGATTATATATTCTTCGATATGTGTAGAGTGTGATCGAGAAGATAGGTATTGTAAAAGTATAGAAGAGTGATAGTGCTCTTTTTCAATATCGATTATCTGTGACACAGAGTGTCTTATCTTATTTATCAATTTTTCTGAACTCAATGTGAAAGCAAAAGATATTTCGAGCGTCTTCGCTTTTTTATGATTATAGTCTGTGACAGCGTAACCGTTCAGTTCTACCGAGAAGATTTTCTCTTCGACAAGGATCATGTCTTCCTCGTACTTATCGACCAAGCTACGTCTATTATCCTCTATTATGTCATTTACAATCGATTCGGAAATCTCGGTATCTTTTTCATATCTTACTTTTACGGTTTTCGATTGAGACACAGCCCAAGGAGAAGACAATATATAGTGTACAGAGTGCACAGGCTCTGATGTCAGACCTTTGGCTTTCGACATTATATTACTCACGACATCTTCCACCCCACGAATCATCATCTTTATCATGTAGTCTCCGGTAACACGCGACTTCCTAGGTATGGATGCAGAGATAGAGTACAGCTTCTTTGCAGGCGTGCCTTTATGAAATGAGACTAGTGCTCCTTGGATTAGGTCACTTTGAATATCAATGACAAGAGAAATCATGATAAAATTATACCACGACTTCTTTTACTCCAATACCGCCTTTATCCTCCTTACACCTTGCGACACTGCCTCTTCTTTCTGGATTTTGAAATGTCCTAGTATGCCAGTATTAGTTACGTGAGGTCCTCCGCAGAATTCTTTTGAATATGCTGACTGCAGATCTTTTCCGATAAAATATATG